>CALVKB010000024.1 GCA_944332485.1 uncultured Bacilli bacterium
GTTTGTCAAAGCTCTAGAAAAAGAGATAAACTCATCTTTTAAATTGCACTTAGCAACTATATATACTTCCAACTCTTTAAATTCATCTAAAAACTTCTCTTCCAAACTTCTGTTATCATTTTCTTCCATCATAATTCATCTCCTTCAATGCATCTTTGAAACTATTCATGAATGATTTCTCAACATTTCCAACACCAAGCAGCGTTCCACCGAAAATTCTTTTTATAAAAATTGCTACATCTTTCAAACCTAACTTTTTTATTGTGAAGAGAATCTTTTTAGCACTTGCACCTACTTCACCATCTTCACTAGCAATTTCTTTATTTGAAAATACACCGACATTTACAATATGAGCACATTTATTATTTATTTGAAAAAAGTCCTTTTTCAAATTACAAAACTCCTCATAAGTTTTAACTTGGAAAATATAACAAGAAAATTTGCTTTTCTTCATCTCATAAAAGCCACTTGCTATTAATTGATATTTATCTAATATATTTTCCATACAATTATTTTAACAAAAAAGTCACGCATAACTTATCTATGTTTTTTGACAAACACGATTAAATGTAAAAATTATTTGCTTTTGAATTCCTTTTAAATATAATATTTAGTTGTAAAAAGGAGCCTTTATGGAACAGAAGAAATACAAAATTATCACAGACACCACTGCTGATATTTCACCAGAAATTGCTAAAGCTTATGACATTGAAATTTTACCTTTAACAATTTTATTTGGAACAGAAATGTACAAAGATCAAGTAAATTTAACAACTGATTTATTATATGAAAAAGCACAATCCACCAATATCTTCCCAAAAACAAGTGCAACAGCCCCTGCTGAATATGAAGAATCATTCAAACCTTGGTTGGATAAAGGATATGATATTGTTTTTATGACAATCTCATCAAAAATTTCATCAACTATGAACAATGCAATTCAAGCCGCCAAAAATTTGAATGCCAGTGACAGAGTTCACGTTTTAGATTCATTCAATCTTTCTGCTGGTACTGGAATGCAAGTTATCAAAATTGCTGAAGAATTAAATTCAGGTGCTTCTCTTGAGGAAGTTATCAAACATCAACAAGAACGCAGAGATAGAATCGTCGGTATGTTCGCTATCGAAACCATGCTTTATCTTTATAAAGGTGGCCGTTGTTCAACCTTAAGTTACCACGTTGGTAAAGGTTTAAAGATGAAACCTATAATTGAACTTAAAGAAGGCAAGATGGGTGTTAAGAAACTCAAGATGGGTAAAATTACCAAAGCCCTCGATTATATGGTTGACTGTTTGAAAGATGATATCAAAGAAGGTTATCCGATCACTGAAATCTACATGGTTGGTTCAAAAGCCGATCCAAGCAGAGATTATTTGATCAAAGAACTCTCCAAGTATGTTGATCCTTTATGTATCTCCTACAAAGAAGCTAATTCAGTCATAGCTACACACTGTGGTCCTGGTACTGTCGGTTTCTTCTACGAGAAGAACAAATAATCACATACAGCATAAATTCAAATTTTAATTAAACTTATTTATAAAAAAGCCTCAAAATCTATGTTTTGAGGCTTTTATCATGTAAATATTCAACTAATTAGATAGTTTTAAGAATTTCATCTATCTTAGTAACAGCTTCAACATTGTAATTACTTGAATTGTTAGGGAAGATATTTCTAAGTAATGAATGTGCATAACTTTCTTCGTTGTTAGCAGTGTATTTTGTCAATATATTGCTATCTGGACCAGCGATTCCATCGAAGAGTGTTCTCAAAATTATATCGCTGTTGCCACCTATCTCATAAAGGACATTAGCAATGTAATATTCCTTGTTGAACGACATGACATTCATATTAGCAAGCAATTCAACAAGAGGTTTAATCTCACGATTTGTTTTGATCTTCTCAATAATATCAAAATCGCTGTTTGTATCATCCAAAATTTGACCTAAGGAAGAATCTATCGTATTAATATCATTTTGAATCAAATTGATATTATCAGTTTTATAAGCCAACCCTATCTCGAAATTGATAGATTTATTGGTAACATCTGAAGCGATATTTGTCAAATAAGATTGGATTGAAGCATTCATTTGAATATTATCATTGAAAATCTTCTCAAATAGATATGGAACTGCTCTATGGGTAAGTTCGCATTCATTCAAACTTGTCAAGATGCTTGTTAAGTATCTTTCACCGGTTAAATTTTCTTGCAACAATTTGTTCGGTTGACTGATACTTGAAACAGCATCCAAACCTTGAATATTTAGGATGATATTCATGAATTTTTCATTGTTTTCAGACCAGTTTTCAATATTCTTAATGATAGCTTCAGTTTGAATTCTAGCAGCTTCAACATCATCAGTTGATGCAATTAATTTATCAAGTTGAGTGTAGGATAATGTCAAACTCATCAATTGTTCAATAAATGAAATATCACCACCGAATTTGACAGTTGTCAGAATCTTAGATTGAGCTAAACTTTGTAAGAAGGTATTCAAATCATCAATCTGTGTTTCACTTAATGAAGTAATATTGTTGAAAATTTCATTCATAGATGAAGTGACAGCTGGAGCAACCAACCCTTTGTCGGAATAATATTGTTTTTCCTCGTCAGTTGGATTTCTCGAAGATATGAAATCATAAAGGACTATCAAATTATCAATCTCATTTTTCTGCTCTTCAAGAGTATCATCAGTGAAGGAACCTAAATTCATATTATCAAATGAAAGAGTGTTATCACCTATTTTCATTGAAATTTGACTTAAGGAATTGGTTATTGTTCCAACAACTGATTTTTCAAGAGGTACAGAATTCAAACAACTGTATAACACCTGTTTGACATCAGCACCACGTGCGAAACCACTTTTTAGTGCTTCAACACCTTTAAGTGTGACTGATTGTTCATTTTCGTCTGTGTATGTCACTGTGACTTTTTGAACTTCACTGAGAATATTGACAAACTCTGCTATTTCACCTGTTTGTGTTATTTCGACAACTCTATCTGTTTGGCAAGTTGGATCGATGTCTTTCAAATTGATCTGTTCGGTACGAGTGACCCATTCAAAATTGACAGCACCATCAACACCGACACTTGAAAAATCATACTTAGTAAGATTATCACCGAAATATTCCCTCATCTCAGCTTTGGTAAGTATTTCATAAATCAATGAACCTAAATTGTCATGTGATAATCCATTTTCATCAACGACAACTCCTACTAAACCTGATTTATACAAACCAGTTAAAATTGCATTAACCAATAAAGGATCAGCATTTGCCCAATCGATAGTAGCTAAACTATCAGGATTTGCTAAATCAACGCCATCCACACATAACAAAGAATCAAGAACCTGAGCTAGCATGACACCTTGATTTATCCATGTTTCAGCACTCTCTTCACTGAAACGGAACTCAATACCTAAATTAGCCAAAATAGGACTTAAATTCTTATTCAATAAGGAAGCTAAACTTGGACGGAATAATGAAGAATTAGCAAACACTTCAAACAAATCCTCAACTAATTGTCCATTCACACTGTTAAATGAAATATTACCATCATCAGAGACCAATGTGTTAACATTGAGTTTTAACAATCTGAAAACAGCGATAAGTTCATCAACTTCTGTATTGCCTTCTCCACTCCACTGAATTGAATAAATGTTGGAAGGAACAACAATACCGAAACCTTGAAGTGTATCATTGAACAAGATATTTTTCAAAATAGTATTGATGTTGTAATCAACATACTGGACATTATCACTTCCAATAACTTGAACAGGGTTTAAAACTTTATTATTGATAAGTTGCTTCAAAACATCACTTGCTAAATCCAAATCAAAATTATTAAGTTGGTCTTTAAGATTACCAGAGCTGCTGAATGAATTGATTAAAACTTTGACATCCGGATAGACCTCTAAAAAGTTGACTATATCACTTATCAAACTATCCAAAGTGAAGTTCATGTTGTTTGTTCCAATTCCAGCGAAAATTGAAGTAGATTGATTTGATAGCATAGTTTGTAAAACATTCGGCAAGATGTTGTTCAAAATAATAGAGTCTTGAACACTTTTTAAAATATCGATAACTTGCTGAACTTGTTCTTCGTCATCCAAATTGAAACTATCAAAATTCAATTCAAGTATCTTTGGTGTTACATCAAGTAACATGGAAATTTCATCTTTGAAATTGACAACATCACTTTCAAGTTTCTCAGCTAATTGACGTAAAACTCTCGGTGAAATGTATTGCTGTAATTCGTTCATGTTCTCGACAAGAGAAACAATCAAATTTGATAAATCAACACCATTTTGGAAGAACTTCAAGTCCAACAAACCTTTTTGCAAGACTGTTCCATCCTCTTCGTAAACACCGACAATAGCTTTCTTCAAAGCGGACAAATAATCGTTGTTGTTCAATAAACTTTGCCAATCACCGATGATTTGGTTGAACATATCTCCACTTAATGTTTGAATATCTAAACATTCAGCTAAATCAAAGATAATCTGTCCTAAACTACCTAATTCCTCAGACCAGTCGATATTTTCATAGAAGGATTTATCAGCTTGTAGAATTTCGGTTTTTGCACTTTGATTAACCATATTTGCACCGACTTCAACTAAATATGCCATATTTTTGCTTATAATTTGTGAACTTCCTAACAATTTCAAAGCCTCGACATATTCGCTCTTTTTGGAATAATCAATCTTAATTTCACTAACATTTTCCAACGCGGAAGTAACTATACCACTTTGATATAACTTCGAATAAACCTGTGAAATTAAATTTATCTCATTTTTATAATCGATATCTGAAAAATCAAGTTCAGTTTTATCGATAAAATCAATATTCACTTTATTTAAACCGACATTTATCAAAACCGGTAAAATTGCAATGATCATATTGTTTTTTGCTACGATATCCAAAATTTGACTGACAGTTGTATCAGTAACAAGTTTGGTCATATCTATGATGCCTGCGAAACCTTCACTCACATTAGCATCTTCTTTTATACAATCAGATAATGGCCCTAACAATTCTAAAAATTGTTCGATGGTTGAAATTAAAGAGACCTTTTGACCTTCAATATAACTTTGGGTGACAGCATTCATAATAGCAGAGTCGAAATTACCAAAACTCTGATAATATTTCATCAAAATAGAACTGTCAGCTTGTTTGAGATATGAGAGAAAAGTTGAAACATTATCATTTCCTAATTGTTGCAATTTTGTTTCATCCAAATCTCTAGTTGCATTGTTGAAAGTGTTCACTAAACTTGATAAAGGAGCAACAGTTATGCTGATGCAAACAAAGCCACTAACTGCACCTAAAGCTGCACCAGTGATACGTCTTACACCTTTATGTTTTATTTTATTTAACTCTTTCTTGGTTAAAGTTTCTTCACTCTCAGGATTATTTTCAAAATATTTTCTGAGTTTTTTCTTGTCATGAGATTTCACTGCAAATCTCAAAGTGAAACTGTAGAAAATAGCTCCGATAATATCAGTTAGGAAGAATATCAAAATCATTATTGCTAAGAAAGTAACGACACTTACGATTTGGTTGGACAACGAAAGCAAAGTTTCATACATGCTCATTCCATTTATTGGAGAAATCAAATTGGACGCACTTAATACATTAACTAATGTGTTGGTTATAGTTGTTACGTATATGGTTTGACCGTTTATTGTTATTGTTTGACTGATAAAGCGGGTTAAATCAATGTTTCCTACTGCAGTAGAAATAGAAGGTGTTGCAAAGATGAAAATCAAAACTAAAAGGAATTTCAAAATTGTAGTAAATGAAGTACAGTAAATTCCAACTATAAATCCATATAAAAATCCGAAAAATGCAAAAGCAAAGAATGAGTAAAAAACGATATTTAGAATCAATGCTATATCCATATTTTCCTCCTAACCATAAATATATAAGTATCTATTTACATACTTATTATATTTTAAAATCTTTTTTTATTTGTAAAATCATTTCAAGAAAAAATATATTTGATTTGAAACAAAACATTTTAAATTTATAAATTAAAATTGCTTAACAATAAAAATATTAATTTTAAAGATATTTTTTGAAATTTTAAATAATTTGTGATTTTGCTTCAATGGAATAAGTGTATTCCAAAATTAAATAATTTAATATTAAATAAAATATAATTATTTTCATGAAAGGCCCTTTGTCAATGGAAGAAAATAAAAACACAGAAAGCAATCAAACAGAAAAAACAAATGATGAAGAAAATTTTTTCTTTCAATCAGAAGAAAGTAATAGTGAAAATAATGCAGATAATGATTTGAAAAATCAGCCTGCACCAAAAATTCAAAATACAGATTCAAAAAAGAAGAAGAAAACATCATCTATATTTTCTGAAAATTTTGAAGAATCTTTATCACCTATCACCGCGATAGTTTACTTTTTGATCTTTTATTTTGGTAATTACGCCCTTGCTTTTATTTGTTCACTTTTCTTAGGTCTATTTTTCAAAGATCAAAATGACCTTACATATCTACTTTTAGCAAACATAATACCAAACATAATATTAATAATAACCGTTGTTCTGCTTTTAACACTTAAGAAAAAGAATAATCAGTTAAAAGTATTTTCTAAGAAAATAAATGTCAAAAAAACACTATTAACAATGTTAGTTGGATTTTTGGTGTTGTTTTTTGGTTCAATTGTTTTATCTATGATAAGCTCTGCTATTTATCAAGCTATTTTCCATACACCATTTGAATCAAATAACAATCAACAACTTGTAGAACAATTAGTCAAACAATTCAAGATACCAAGTTTCTTTTTGGTAGTTGTATTTGCCCCATTTATTGAGGAGATACTATATCGTTTATTCTTGCTAAATTCCATGAAGAAATATCCATGGGTTGGTATTATAGTTTCCGCATTGATCTTTGGATTTTTACATTTCGATATATCATCGATATTAATGAGTTTAGCGGATTCTATAAATTCAGCAGATTTTACAGAGTTCACTCAATTGTTGATGATTGAAACTTTGAATTTACCTTCCTATATATTCTCTGGTCTTGTTTTGGCATTTGCCTATCGCTACACCAATACCATTTACACATCAATGACTATTCACTTTGTTAATAATCTTATCTCATATGTTTTGATCTTTATTCCAACTGGTGCAATCTTATTTAATGGTTCACTTATACAAAGCATCGTGCATCTTATTTAGTTTTCAGGTATTTTATGGCTTCAAAATTCGGTTTAGATAAATTTGTTTTAAAAATAATAGGTTGTTTATTGATGACTTTAGGGACAATTGCAGCTACAGTTGTTCCATATTCATCAACAGCATATATTGTTTTGATGAATATAAGTATCTTAGCTTTACCTATATTTATTTTTATGACTGTCGATAGTGTTTTTAAAACTAAAAGACCTTTATTTTATCTGTTACTTTTATTTGTTTTTGCTTTGTTCTATATTTTGGCTGATTATGTAATCATGTACACAGATATATATCCAAAAAGTACTGGGTTGTATGTTGGAAATATATTTGTCGATCTGTTTTTAGGTGCGATGATCGCATATTTTGCAAAAATAAAGAACAGATATTCATTTTTGATTGTCATTCCTTTAGCTTTGTACATCTTAAGCTTCTTCAAATTTAAATTTGATGACTTTTATGTGTATCCTTTTTTGACTAAATACGGAATATTATCTTTTTCTCTATTTGTTATTATCATATTATGTTATTCAATTTGTCCTTTAATAATAAAAAAATACTCCCAAAAGAATAATCAAGATAATGAGGTTGTGGAATCTATATATTTGCAACGTGTTATCAATATCTCAAGTGCAGTCATATCAGTCACACTTTTGTTGATCAATTTGCTGATAAGACATTACAATATCATATTTATAAATGTCAATCCTGAAGAAGGGATATTTTTAGACTATTGTGCCTTCGGGTTTATATTTTTACTTTTTTACAATGGTAAACAAGGGTTGTACAACAAAATTGTCAAATATTCATTCTACAGTTATTACCCTTTACATATTTTGATACTTTACGGATTTTCTTTTTTAAGTTAATTTTATAGTTGCATTATTCAAAAATTAATTTACATTTCCATCTATAATTTTACTAAGGAGGTAATATACGATGATATTACATATTAATTCTGAAAAAGAACTTAATGAAGCTATCGCTTCTAATAAAAATTTAGTGGTTGATTTTTACGCTGATTGGTGCGGTCCTTGCAAGATGTTGGGAAGAGTTATTGAGGATATTGAAGCAAATAAACTTTCACCTGAAGTTACATTTGCCAAGATAAATGTCGATGCAAACAACGACTTAGCTAGAAAATTCTCAGTTTTCTCAATTCCTTCCGTTTACTTTTTCAAAGATGGAAAACAAACACCATATATTGAGAATGGTCAGTCCAAACCATTCATGCTTGGAGCCTGTGATGAAGATACTTTATTAAGTATTCTTCGTGATACATTTTCTTTGTAAAATGAAAAAGAACATTTCAGATTTAAAAAAGATTGAAAATAAGACTTTCTCTTTTGAAAGAGCGTTATTTGATACTCATAACGCTCACGTTTTAAATTGCAAATTCAGTGAATCTGATATAGCTGAATCACCTTTGAAGGAATGTTCTAATTTACTTATTGATTCTTGTTACATCGATCTTCGTTATCCAATTTGGCACAATGATAACACACTTATAAAAGACTCTTTGTTGACTGAAAATAGCCGAGCTAGTCTTTGGTATTGTAAGAATATCGAAATAGTGAATTGTAAGATTGAAAGTGTTAAAGCAATTCGCGATTGTGAGAATGTTAATATCAGTGATTGTTTTATCAATTCGCCGGAATTTTGTTGGAAATCAAACAATATTACAATACAAAATTGTACGATAGAATCAGAATATATTTTTCTAGATACTGATAATGTCAAGATAGATAACATCCATTTCAGAGGAAAATATTCGTTCCAATACATGCATAATTTAGTTATTAACAATTCCGTTTTAGATACTAAAGATGCTTTTTGGAATTCAACAGATGTCGCTGTTTACAATTCAACTTTGATCGGTGAGTATCTTGGATGGTTTTCTAACAATTTAACATTGGTCAATTGCAAGATTAAAGGCACTCAACCATTATGTTGGTGCAAAAATCTCAAACTTATAAATTGTACGATGGAAGATTGTGATCTATGTTTTGAGCATAGTGAAGTCGATGCAACAATAGATGGAGAAATAACATCTGTGAAAAATCCTAAATCTGGAACAATAAAAGCAGATAAAATTAATTCACTTGTTGAAATTGATTCAAACAAAGTTAAAATTATCACTAAATAAAAAAGATGGGAGCCAGTTGGCTCCCATTTTTATTTTCTATATTAAGTTTTTAACTATCTAGTAACTTCGATGTAAGTTACAATAGCATGGTCATCTTGCATTGTGATCTGTTTTAAGAATGTGACCAAACCTTCCTCATCGGTTGTATCGTTTTCATAATCTACGACGAAGTATGTCTCTTCATTTCTAATTACACGTTTAACTTCAAATTCCTCTTGATTCAATTCATACTCAACTGTATCTTTTTCATCAGATTCGAATTTTATTGAATACTCCAATGTTTTAACTTTGTTTTCAACAACAGTGTATTGAATTTCATGTTCCTCTTCGTTGCCTTCAACTTCATGTTCTTCATTAACTTGGATATAAGAATCAACACCGGTGTACATTGTGAGTTTTCTTTCAGTTTCGGTTTCACCTCTTTCAATCTTCTCTTCAACGTGAGATGTGAATTTCATACCTTCATCAAGTAAAAGCTCACCTTCTTGAGATGTTGGAATGTCACCTATAAATGCCAATCCGGTGACTCTATCGACAATCTTAATTTCATCATCGTCGTCATCATCGTCATCGTCATCATCACGATCTCTGTAATTGTTTCTCTGATTTACTTGTGGGACTTCTTGAACGCTGGAAGTTTCCTCTTGAGTTGTGGAACTTGTCGGTTGTTCGGTTGATGTTACTGGAGTTTCAGTAGAAGTCACAGGTTCTTCTGTTGAAGTGACTGGTTGATCTGTTGATGTTACAGGTTGGTCTGTTGAAGTGACTGGGGTGCCACTTGTTGAACTGTCATCAACATGATACAAAAGAACGTAGGTTTGATCTTCATAGACATATGTCTCTTTGACATTGTAAACTTCGGTGTTGTGAGAGATATTAACCTTTTCAATCTTAGTTTGAATTTCTTGAACACCGTTGTCCAACATAAGTTCCAAATTCGGTAAGATTTCTTTGATACGTTCTTTGGTGTCATTGGTCAAAACATCATCTTTTCTAAGAATCTTGCTTTTTGTTGTTGTGCTTTGCATTGCTTCAACCATGTTGAAAGCACCCAAAGATTGTAAACGTAAACTCTCTTGATTAGCGAGAGTTGTCTGTGTCTGATCATCAGTATTACAACTTGTTAATCCACCTAATGATAATGCTGATGCCAAGATAGCTAAACTTAATAATTTTTTCATTTTATGTAACCTCCTATGCTTGTTACACCATAAATACGAATCAACTATCGAAATTATTGGAATTATTTTTCAATTGTTAAATTGTTGCAGGTATATATGCGTTTTTCATTTATATATTCAATATATGCTGTAGCGGAACTTTCGACTTTCTCACTTTCATATTCAAATTCAAAGGAGAAATGTGTTTCATCTATCTGACGGATATTTTTAAATTCAATTTCTTTTTCAAGGTTTGTGACTTTTATTTCCAATTCTTTCTCGTTATTGACATTTTCTACTTCATATTCAACTGAATAATATACTCTCTCACGTTTGTAATCTTCGATACTGTTGTAAATAGAGTAAGAATAAGCTACTTCAACATCCAAGTTCTCTGTCTCCTGTTCTTTTTTAATCTCATAGACAGGTTTTGTTTCATCGTTGTTGTAGTCATAGAATACAGCTTCTATCTCATTTTCAACTTCATCCTCTTCAGTTTCAGTTTTATTTGAGAATCTCGCTTTGTAAATAGTTTTAGTATTATCAAGATTCGTAAAAGAGTAGTAACCGTTTAAAACGATCTCCTCTTCTTTCTCATCATCATCTATATCGATGACTTCATCTTGATTGTAGAAGTATTCGATATTTATGTCATCGTTGAAAACATTCATCTTAAAATCGAATTTTTCATTCAAAAATTCATAGTTTCCTTGTTCGACTGCTATTTGATAATTGTTTATATTGAAAATATTATAAACACCATTTTCCAATTTCTCATATTCATCAACAACTTCGTTGAATTGTTCATAGGTCAAAGTTTGTTCATCATCGAATTTCTCTTTGATGGATTGGCGATTATATATATTTTTAATATTGTTAGTTTGTGTTAAATCATTATTATTAAAATTGGTGAAAGTGAGAAGCTCATCAGAGATGATCTGTTTGTATTTTTCATTTTTCTCAACGACATTGACTATATTACCACCTGAGGAAGTTCCACTTTGATCCATGCTGTACAAAACACCGAATGTTATTCCAAAAGCTAAAAAGCAACAGGCAAAAGATGGAAGAATAAATTTCCACACGTTAAAACGTGCTTTTTTAACTAATATTTTATCTATATTTTGTTGTTCTAAATAATATTTGTTCAAAATTTCATCGGAGGATAATTTGATATAGTAATTTTTTTGCTTATCAATCAATTCAACTATCTCTTTATCAGAAATCATCTCTTCATTGATATTCTTCATAATTAATCTCCTTTCTCACTTTTTTAATCGCATTGTTATATTGCCATAATACGGTTCCTAACTTCTTGTTTTTTATGTTGCTTATTTCATTGAAAGTTAGATCCGATAAAGTGTGTAAACAAAAAATATCGTATTCCTCATCATTCAACAAAGATCTTATCTTCTCCAGCAGAAAATTTATCTTCATCAACGATCTTGTATCATTGTGAATGAACATCTGAGTTTGAGATTCATCAATTTTTTCAACTCTATTGTGCTTTTTAAAATAATCGAGCGTTAAATTACGGCTTGTCACAATCAAAAAACCCAAAATTGATTTACTTGAATCCATCTTATTGATATTTTGTAAGAACTTTACAAAAGTATCCATCAGAATGTCCTCTGCTAAGAATTCGTCTCTTGTCAAAGAAAGGATATTGTAGAATACTGGTTTTTTCACTTGCTCATAAAATTCATTGAAGTGAGTAAAGTCCCCATTTTTGAATTGTTCAAGAGCGATTTGATATTGCTTTAATTCTTCCATATTTTTATTCTACAACATAAATACGATTTAATTATGAAGATTATTGGAAATTCTATTTTAAATTCAAGGCAACCCAACGGTTATTCTCGTTGTTCTCAAGATTGTCATACAATCTTATGAAAATTGTAACTTTTCTAAATTTACCCTTGTATTCAAGATATGATTCTTCATTTGTGTAGTTGTAAACTATATTTTCGTTGTGTTCATCTTTAACACATAAAGCGTTTTTCACAGATAATTGTGTGCATGTTGTTTCATCATCGAATGTGAATCCAGGTCCACCTTTAAAAACATCATAAACTTCGTATGGAACTTTCTTTTTATCCAATTTAACAAAGGAAAATTTCAAACCTCTTCTTAAAAAACCTGTCCATATAAATTCCTTGCAATTGTAAACACCTGATGTGTGTTCAACGAACTGATGTTTTTTATCAAGTTTGGTAGTTTTAAATTTAATAAAAAGATCTACGTTAGGCATTGTATCATCAATAAAATTTTCAACGTTTTTCCATCTACTCATACAAAAAGCCTCCTTCAAAACATTTAAAATTATAGATAAAAAGAAGCAATTTTTCTACAAATATTAAATTTTTATACATTTTGAAAAGCGTTTTCATAAAAATTATAATTTTGAAAACTACATTTCTTCGTATTTTAAAAAGGTGTTTTTGGGTTTTAAACTATGAAAAAAATTACTTTTCCATCTCTTCAAGTTGTGAATAATAACTATCTATCAAATCTTGATTTGCTTTGATTTCTAAATTCAATTTTTTCATCTTCTCAGAATCGGAATAATACTCTTCACTGAAAGCTAATTTATTAAGTTCGATATTTTTAGCTTCAAGTTTTTCTATCGAATTCAAAATTTTCTCATATTTAAAAATTGATATTTTGTTCTTTCTCTCTTCTTGAGGTTTATTACTTGGTTTTTCTTCAAGTTTTCTTCTTTTTTCAGCATCTTTTTTCTTTTGCAACAGATCATTTAAAACATCATTTTTAAATTCTTGATATGCCCCTTCAAAAAAGTGAGCTTTTTTATCGTAAAAATACAAAATTTTGTTGCTAATTTTATCGATGAAATCTCTATCATGACTTATAACTATCAAGCTTCCTTGATAATCATTTAACGCATCGACAAGTTCCTCTTTTGAAAAAATATCCAAATGGTTTGTTGGTTCATCCAACAAAAGTATGTCAAAGTTACTCAAAGCTAAAATACAAATTTGCAATCGCATCATCTCTCCACCAGATAATGAATTGACCATCTTTGTATTGGAATCTTCGTAACTAAATTTAAATTTGCCAAGATGGTTATATAAATTCTGATCTAGAACACTTGGAAATTTTCCTTTGATATATTCGAAAATTGTGCAACTAACATCAAGATTTCGAAAATCCTGTTCCAAATAGCCTAAAGAAAAATTATCTTTAAAAATAATTTCACCTTTCAAAATCGGAATTTTTGAAAGAATAGTTTTGATAAAGGTTGTTTTTCCACTACCATTATCTCCCATGACAACAAGATGGTCCTGACCATACAAAGTGAAGTTTATATCTTCAATTAAAACATTGGAATCATAACCAATTGAGACATCTTCAAATTTGATGAGTGTTTTTCCTTTTCTAATCTCACCTTTAAGATCCATATGAACTTTATTTTTCTCTTGGATAGGTTTTTTTATCATATTCTTTTCCAATTTTTCAAGTTTTTTCTCCCTATCATGTGCTCTGGAGACAAATCTTGGCTTCGGCATATAAAATTCAATGAACTTGATATATTTTTCTCTCAGTTTTTGCTGTGAGTTGTACAATGCTAATTTTTGCTCATAACGCAATTTTTTCTCTTTGCAATAATATTCGTAATTACCATTGTAAATTTCAAGCTCAGAATTAGATATTTCAAAAACTTTATTAGCTATATTTTTTATAAAAGAAACATCGTGGGTTACAAATAAAATCGCCCCGCTATATTGTTGAAGAAAAATTTCTAACCATTCAATAGTCATAACATCCAAATGGTTTGTCGGTTCATCAAGAAATAATAAATCAGGTTTCATCAAAAGCAATTTGGCAAATGCTATCTTTGAACGTTCTCCACCAGAGAAATCTCCTATTTTTTTCGTATAATCATCTTTAGTAAAATTGAACATTGTCAAAACTGTATCAATCTGGTATTCAAAATTATAACCGCCGTTATTCAAAAAATATGTCTCTTTTTGAGAGTATTTATTCATAAGTTCATCAAAATTTTGTGAAGTGGAAATCTTCTCTGAAAGAATTTGTAATTCTTTTTTCAGTTCGATGAGCTTTGAAAAAACTTCCAGCATTTCCTCATATAAAGTGTTTGATAGATTTTTGATGATATTTTGTGATAAATATCCGATAGTGACATTTGAACTATAAGAGAAGTTCCCGCCGGATTTTTCAATTTGATTTGTCAACATCTTCAACAAAGTTGTTTTTCCACAACCATTTGTTCCTAATAAAGTTATCCTATCGTTATCTTTGATAGAAAATGAAACAGGTTGGGTAACTTTCTTACCATCATATTCTTTAAACAAATTATCTACAGTTAATAAAATCATACCGAAATAGTATAACAAATTAAATAACAACCAGTTTTTTATTAAACATTTTTAAATTGTTAAATTGAATTGTTTTATAAAAATATTATCTTATTAATTGTATTTTTTATGGTCGATATTTGAAAATTCAACATTGATCTTTTGTTGAATTTCAGTTAACTGTAGCCTGATTTTATAAGGGGTCATCTTATTTACTTTTGCTATTTCAGTTACACTACTTCCTTTTATATACGAAGAGAAAATGGCATAGCCAGTCTTGCCGAAGTTTTTAAAAACAAATCTCAATATTTCATTTATCAGATATTTTTTCTCAATTTGTGAATCGTAAAAAACTAAATTCTCTTCTATTTCAACGCACTTCTCCTGTTTATATAATGCTGACACTTTCATCAAATCCGCTTTTATATATTTATTGAAAACCACCTTCAAAGTATGCCTGAATAAATTTATAAAATCACCATTTGACTGATTATAAATTTTCTTTGTAAACTCAATAACATAAAATGTCTTTTCAAAAAAATAACTTTCCCCAAGCAATGGATATTTCAAACCATAGCATTTAGAAGATACCTTTATTATCTTTTCAAGACGTTTATACAATTCTTCGTTAGCTTGTTTATCGCTTTTTGTTAGAACTATCAATTCGTTCAACGAGACGTTTTTATATTTTGGGTTATTAAAAGGTAAGGGTTTGGTTTTGTTGTCACTATTCATCATTTCCTCTTTCTAGTGATGAATGGTGAGGGATTTATTACTTACTTCTTATCATCGCAAGCATGCAAGCACATGCAACATTAGCATTCAATGAACTTATATTACCTTCCGGTTTGATGGCGATAACAAAATCGGAGTTTTTCAAAACAAGCGGTGAAACTCCTTTTCCTTCATTACCGATTATCAGAACAACTTTCTCATAATAGTTCACACTTTTATAATCAGTTGCTCCTTTATCTGATGAAGCGTAGATGTAACATCCGACATCTTTAAGCTTCTCAATGTATCTTGTTAAATTTGTAACTTTGACAATCTTAATAAATTCTGTAGCACCGGTTGATATTTTTTCAACAACATCAGTTACTTCAACCTGCCTATTGGACAATATTACAATACCATCACAATTGAAAAAACAGCTGGTTCTTATAATTGATCCAAAATTGACAGGGTCTGTTATGCAATCAAGCATAACTATCAAACATCTTTGTTTCTCTTTAATTTCATTTAAAAATGCATCCTCATCATAATATGAAAAATTCGTTATCAAGGCAACGACACTTTGATGATTTGCATTGTTTGTAAGTTTATTCAATTCTTCATTTGATACCCTTTGATATTTAACATGTTTATCGTTCAATAAATTGAACAATTCCTTGTCTTTATAAGAATTACCTATGTAAAGTTTCTCGATATGTTCATTTGAAAGTATCGCATTTTTCACAGGTATTCTTCCATAAATTACTCGTGACATCTTCCCCTCCTACTATATATTATCTTGCAATTGGGACAAATAATTAAAAATATTTTCATCCTCCAATTCCAAGTCTTTAAAATACTCGCAAAGTATATTTACAATTCTGTTAACTTTGTGGTGATAAAT
>CALVKB010000025.1 GCA_944332485.1 uncultured Bacilli bacterium
GACAAAAAAATAAATAATTTGCTTGATTATGAGTTCTAATACACTGTATTTTTGCTATCAAATGCGGAAGTCAGGAATTATAAATAATATATATACTATGAAACATAATTTTGTCTTAAAACGTGAAAAATTTGATTATTTATTTTGCTTAAAGTACTTAAAAATTTATATTTTAAACTTTGTCTTTTTTCTTTTTTTTGAATTTTTTGAGAACCATATTTTTTAGATACAAGAAAGTTGTATCTTTAAAAATGTTCAATGAAACAAAGTAAATTAATGAACCAACAGCAATGTCAATTAAAAGTAAAATATAACTGCTGAATCTATCCTTGCAATATATATTTAAAAACACGATGAAAATAGTCATAAGTATTCCAGCGGCAAACATTTTGATGGAATCTGAGAATATTGAAAATAAATTGAAGAACTTTCTAGAAAATATAATATTGAGAATACAAACGATACTCTCCGCAATAACAGATGCAATTGCAGCTCCAATAGCACCATAATTAGGAATTAAAATTAAATTACAAATTAAGTTAATTCCAGCCGCAATAAATGCAAAAACTGTACAAATATTACGACGTCCATTTGGAACAAAATACCCATTTAGCAAAATAGATCCTGTTGGTATGATAAATATAAGTGGTGATAAAACATATAAAACAGGAATGGCAGGTACATAGTCTTTTCCAAAATATGCTGGAATAAAATAATTTCCAACTAAAAGAATACCCAATATAGCAGGAATTTGAATAATCAAAGCTAATGAGAATATTCTCTTCAAAATATTTCTTGCATCATCAACTTTGTTCTTCGATATCAAATAAGAAACTCTTGATAAAAGAACTGGAGTAACTGAAGTGATAATTGAATTTATCAAGCTGATTATTCTGTTAGAATTGTAATAATAAGAAACTTGTGCTTTTGTAGAAAATTGACCTAACATTGTTACATCAAGAGCTGTATACAATACAGCAGCAACTTCAGGTAAAAAATATTTGAATGAAACCTTATATTTCTCTATTATGCCTTTGATTGTCACATTTGAGAAAAATAGAAACTTTCTAGCCAATACTAAAATGACAATTGCTTGAGCAAAAGTGATCGATGTTTCTATGATGAAATATTTGGTAAGATCATTTTGAGATTTGATAAAGACGAAGATTAAAATTAAGTTAAGAATTCGAAGTAGAGCAGTTATTAAAGATAACTGTTTGAATTTTTCAAAACCTCTAAACAAAAATGTAACATCTATACCGGTAGAAATAATATTTAATGAAACAATGAGTAAAAAGGTTTTTTCTTCGGCAAATGCTCCAGCAAAAATACATATGTAATAAACAGCTAGAACTGTAATCAGCAAAAGCATTTTTGCATAAAATATTTCTGAGAATGTTTTAGAAGCATCATTTTTAAGTTCACGTTTTTTTGATAGCGTCGTAACTCCATAACCATTAAATCCAAAAGCAATTACCAAATTAAAATAACCAACCAAAGATAGAATATAGTTGTATGTTCCAAGACCATCTGGTGATAATACACGTGAAAGATAAGGTGCAGTTATAAAAGGAATTATAATATTCAAAATAGATAAAAGAGAATTGAGAATCAAACTTACTTTTAAGGAAGGCTGTTTAAGATTTTCATTGATGTGTTCTAATTTAAGAGTGTATCTTGTTTTTAAATCTACCTTATCAAATTTAACTAAATTCATGACATTAATTATAAAATAAATAAACTAGTTTAACTTAATATATTTTTAATTAATGATTGTACATACGCTAAGCTTTTTATAATTAATGATTAAATTATAAATTATCGTTTTCTGCCCATATAACATCAAAAGAATTATATGAGTCTAAATAATACGATTGTATTTTTTTTGCTGTTAAACAAAAATCATCAACTTGTTTTGAAGATAAAATTCTTACAGCTTTCCATAGACAAGTTTCGTAATTAAAATCCATAACAATTGCACTATCGAAATTTTGTGGTATATCTATAAAATAAACTTGTGATTTGTTTTGTCCGTTAAAATTGTTTGAAATTATTTTTATCTCAGCACCTTTAAAATTTATTGGACCAAATAACGAAATATTATCAACTGAAATATTTTTATATATAAACTCGTAAAGTAAATAATGATTATCATCTTTAATAATTCTATATTTGTCTCTATATTTATCTATTAATAATTTTCCCTGTAAATTGCCATCACAAATTTTAAAATCAATTAAAATTAATGAGTATAAGTTTTGAAATTCCGAAAAGATTTTTCTGTTTTGTATCATTTTATTCAACATGTAAAACTTATCACGTTTTCTTAATTGAAAAGTATTTGGTTTACTTAAAGTAGCCCAATGTGGAATCAGAGTATCTTTTGATTTTTCAATACTCCTTTGTGCTTCATTGCAATATTTAATAAATTGTTCAAGTTCTTCTCTTGAAATTTGGCAAATAAAAGACCAAGTGAGAGAAGAAAACGCAAAATCAAAACTTGTTTTATAACATTTTTCATTACTATTAAAACCAAACGAGAAATTTATATAATTTTTTTCATTATTAATTTTGAAGTTAAAAATTTCTGAACCTCTGAAACAACAAAAAGAGTCATAATTTAAGTTTTTAATTTTTATATTCTCAAATATAAATTGAACAACAGAAAGCTTTGTTTCCTCTGTAATGTTATTTAGATAATCATGTTCCTTATCGACTATAATTCTAAGGATTAATCTGTGATCATTTAAGTCAATAAAGACTACTTTTGTATTTACTATATTGAAAGGAATGTGTTTATTGCAAAATAAATTCATTTTTTGTTGTTCTGTTTGCTTTGATGAATTAACTATTTCAGTATCTTGATTTAAATTAGTGCTATTAATGAAATTTCTTTTGTTCATTCTTCTTAAAAAATATAATCTTCTTGTTAATACACATTGTTCTGAAACTTTTAATTTTTGTGCTAAGTACTTATCATTTGAATACAAAATTAACATATTGTTTGGTACTAATAATTGGCCTGCAAATTCATTTGCTTGCCATTCAACCATCTTATAAAACTTATTTTCATTTTTTGAATTTTTAAATTTGAATTTCAATAGTTTACATTGAATAAAATGAAAAAACTCATGTGCTAAAGTGAAATTAGTTCTATATTTATGGTTTTCTAATTCGGAAAGGGCAGACTCTTTTATATAAATAGCGTTTTCAATTGGATCATATTTTCCACATGAGTTATCTTGAAAAATAGGATCATCATCTTCTAAATACTGTAAGGTAAGGATATTTTTATAATGCAATGTTTCTAAACATTTTAAAATATTAAAAGATTCATCATCTTTATAACCGAAGATGTGTCTTATTTTTAATGTAATTTTCTCAATGTCTTTTAAAGATAATGCCTTAGTAATTTTCATCTTTTAATGCTTCTTTAAGTTTCATCAACAAATCTTTGTCAGCTTGTTGAATTTTTCTTGCAAACATAATTGAAATATCTTTTTGTGTTTGATTCATGGAATCTAAATTCAAAGATATTTTATTATTGGTCTCATATACAGATATTGTTAATTCCTTTACTTCATTTTTGTTCAAATTATATATTTCTGCTATTTTTTCAATATATTCAAGTGGAATTTGTTTCTTTCCAATCTCCATAGCGGATAAAAAAGCGGCAGAAATTCCAAGTTTTACAGCTGTTTGTCTTAATGAATCGTTTTCTTTATCTCTAATCTTTTTTAAACATACGCCAAATTTACTAACCATATTTAATTACCTTATAAATTTTTAATAAATCTTTTACTAATTTTCTTTTAATTTTTCTATAAATCTTTCTTTAAATCTTCTATAAATTTTTTAATAATTGTTCAATCTTTCAATAATTTGCACGATATCAATATTTTTATATATACGTTCTAATTAAGTAAACGTAATACATTGTTTTAATTATTTTAATCATCTAAATTAAGAGTAAGTTTTGCCCAATCTGGCTCTTTATAAAAATGCGAGTCTTCAAAATAGTAATGAATCTTATCAGCACAGTCGGAAAATTTATCATATTCTGAAATATCTATGATTTGTTGTGCTTTCCATAAATAATCTTTATATTTAAATTTTATTCCTAAACTAGCGGTGAAGTTGATTAAATCATTTAAAAAATAAAATGAAATTAATTTATCATTTCCTTCTTTAATATCTTCAAAAGCAAGAATAATACAATTATAGTAACAAAGTGGACCAAACAAGGACATTTCAACAATCTCAATGTCTTTGTACAAACATTCATAAATTAAACGGTGCCTGTCATCCATTAAGAGATCATATTCATCTAAGTAATATAAATGTTCTAATTTTGCATGAAAGTTTCCATTTGTAATTGCCAAATTATAAAGTCCAGTATCATGAAAATTTGGATGAACGGTATAAAGCTTATTTTTATGCATTAATTTGTTAACTGAGTAAAACTTATCATTCTTATTTAAAACAAATTCTTTATCATTAGTTAAATTTAGCCAAGAAGGTAAAATGATTTTTTTGCTATCATTTATTTTTTTCTGTTGAGATATACAGTCATTTATGAATTTTTTATATTCATCATTAGTAATAATGTCAACCAAAGTCCATTTTTGTTCTGTATATGATAATTCAAAACTTGAACTTTTCAAACTTCCATCAATATTATTACCAAAACAAACAAATAAATTACCATTTGAATTTATTGTAAATGACAAAATTTTTGAACCTCTAAATGATAAAAACGAATCATAGTTAAAATTTTTAATTTTAAAATTTTTATATATTATTTCAACGATTCCATACTGATTATCATCTTGTAAAAAGTTAAATTTATCGTTAGCTTTAGTTAAAAACACTTTAATTCCTAATTTTTTATTATTGAAATTTAGAGACACAATTGTAAAATTTGTAATATCTAGCGGAATTTTTTTATCATTGAAATTCGATTTTTCTAATAGATTTTTTTTTACAAACATATTACATCCTTTCAGTTCATTTTATTTTGACAATTATATCATTGTTATCAATTTTTAAAATCTATATTTTGTGTTAATACTATTTAATAATAATTTTTTTGCCTTTTTTGTCAATATACACAAAATCTTCATCTAATGGAGCAAGATGGCTTTCCGGGCTTGAGTTCTCGCATACTTCACCGTATCTATTGTAATCAATTCTCTTTTTAGGTCGATTAACTTCAAAATACCAGTGATAATGTGCATCAACTGGAAATTTGTTATTTTTTAAAGATGGATAGTCATACCTAACAGTTTGCCCAGTTGACTTTCGGATAAATTGGCGATGAAGACCAGATTTATCTCTTGTATTTTCATACCAACCCTTTTTCCCTTCTGCAGTTAATTTTTCGGGGTTAATTGGAAGATAGGATCCACTATAAACCTCATGTGCTTTACTCCAGACATTAAATTGAATTTGCCTGTGATCTTGTAAAGATTTAGGAATTCTAATTCTTTTGTATTCCGTTGGTTTTTTGGTTACTTTGTAAACAAAGCGTTTAAATAAGTTCATAATCGCCTCCTTATATGTGACATTTATTATCAAAAAGGTGCCTAAATGTCATTTAACATATTAGTAAAAATAAAAAAGATTGTCAACCTAAAAGGTTTACAATTAAAATCCTAAAAATATCAAAGATGAAAAATATGTTGCTTTAATTGTTATGTTTTAGTTTGCGTTTAATAAAATTGAATATCTTTTTAAACCAATTTTGTTTATCAAAAAAAAGGTATTTTTGATTTTTTACTTTCAATTGGTTCTTGTCTATATAAACATCAAGTAATAATTCGCTGATATATCCATAAACTCTTTTTTCAACAGCACTGTAATTAGAAATATCAATTTGTTTTTCTACTTTGAAAAGAATTTCAAATAAGAAATCAAGATATTCATTTCCATACTTTCTTGAAGTAATGAACATATTAAAATAGTGACCAGTTGTTCTTTTTAGATGTTTTTTTAAGTATGGATAATATTCTGGATATTCTTTTTGAATAATTTCTATTGTTTTATCTAATGGTTCTTTCACATGCGCATGTATATAATGCGAATAATTGCTTTCGATGTAATAGTGTCGTTTTTTAGGAAGAATAAAATCATATTTACTCAATATTTTTAAAATTGTCTTTGAGGTAATAACATTATCTATTTTTTTGTTAGATAAGTTACTATCTAGGAAAAGACGACGATAATGAACTAAACCGAAGTAGTCTGAATCTATTTCTTTGTAGGCTTTGTACAAAGCTGTTAATTCGCAGTATGATTCATTTTTATTTGAAATAGATAAATCACCTTCATCTGTTATAAAATTTTGTTTCAAAAATTCATTTTTCAAACCGACTCCGACAATTATAGGTTTGTAAGTGAAATATGTTGGAAAATTATAAAGTTTATGCGATGAAATATAGACATTAATTTTATTTTGTTGAGAAACAGATAAATCATCAATTATTTTTGAAATTTTATTTTCATTATTTTCATACTTTGTAACAATGATATTTTCTTTAGTCAAATTGTATTTTAAAAATTCTGCATTTTCTGTTTTATCAAGTATCAATTTGTAACAATTTAGAAGTTTTATTTGATCAAAAAGATCCTTGTTTTGTTCATCAATTTTTAATATTAAAAGATCATCTTTTTCAAGAATTCCAATCTCATTTTCATTAAAATCAATGTACTGTAATGTTTTAAATTTACAATTAGAATAAACTTTCATAATTTCTCCTTTATAGAACTACAAATGTAATTTTCTTATTAAATCTTTTACTTTATTTTCCAATTCATCAAGTGAACCATTATTTTCAATTATAAAATCGAGCTTGTGCTGATTTTTATAAAAGAGAATATTTTTATTCAATTCCAATTTCTCTTTATAATCCACATCACGTTGTTTGATTAAATTTTCTTGGTTTTCGCTTATAACTCCAATGTTATAGCTAAATAGAGAATCCATGTTGCTTTCAAATAAAAGAGGAACTTCAACAACGACGTTTTTATAATAATTTTTGTTAAGATAATTATTCACATAATCTTTCAATTTAGGATAAAGAAAATTTTGAAAATCTTTCTTAAAAGCAGGATTTTTCAACTTCTCAATTAATGTTTTTTTATCTATTTGTTCGTTAATAATAATTGATGGAAAATAATTGGCTGTCTGTTTAATAAACTGTTTTTGCTTGTAGATAGTGTGGACAACAGTATCTAAAGATAAAATATCAAATCCCAAGTTTTTGAATATATCAAGTACGGTAGATTTACCACAACCGATAGGACCTGTGATAGAAATTGTTTTTTTGATATTTTGACAAGTTGGACAAAAACTGGTACCTCTTGAATTTAAAAATCTTTTTTCAATGATGTCACCACAAACAGGACATTTTTCACCTTTTTTATCATAAATTTTTAAGAAGTTTTGAAATTTTCCTTCCTCATTAAAATTGGGATGATAAGTGGATATTGTAGAACCTTTGTTATCAATTGCCAGTTTCAAAATTACTTTAGCATTCTCAATAAGTTTCAAAAAATCATCGTCAGAGATTTCTTTGGTTGTCTTAAACGGAGCAATTTTAGTTTTAAAAAGAATCTCATCTGCATAAATATTACCTATTCCAAGAATTATATGTTGATCAGTTATGAATTGTTTCACATTATGCGATGATTTGTTTTTAAGTTTTAACAATTTATCAAATTGTTCAGAATTGTAATTGAATAAATCGATTCCTAAATTATTTAAAATGCTATTTCCTTCATCGACACTTTCAAGTTTAAAAATTCCAAATTTTCTTGTATCGTTGTAAAGAAGATATGAACCATCTTTAAATTTAATAAGGCAACTATCAGAATATTTTCTTTCAGGAAGGTCATTTTGATTTTCAAAAAAGAAAAGTTTTCCCTCCATTCTTAGATGTACTATTAATCTATAGTTATTGTTCAATTTTATAATGATGAACTTACCGATGTTAAAAATATCGTCTATAGAACTATTTATAAGAATATTTTTAAAATTATCTAAGTCCTCATTAAGAATAAGTCTTCTGTAAAAAACATCGATACTTTCAATTTGTTTATTGAGAATTTTTGGTTTTAATATTCTAACTATAGTTGTAACTTCAGGTAATTCAGGCATATAAGACTCCTATTTTAAATCATACCATGTTAAACCAGTTGTAGCTTCAACTTTAAATTTAACATCCTTAACTAATGCATTTTCCATTTCATATTTTATCTTTTCAATAACTTCTTTTTCATCATTTGGAACTAAAAAAATGAGTTCATCATGTATTTGAATGAGAAGTTTTGTTTTGAAGTTATTATTTGTAAGCATTCTATCGATATTAATCATAGCAATCTTAATCAAATCAGCAGCAGAACCTTGAATGATGGTATTAACAGCAGCTCTTTCTGAAAAACTACGAAGTTGAAAATTCGTTGAATTGATATTATCAAGGTATCTTATTCTGTTTGTGATAGTTTTAACATACCCATGTTTTTTTGCAAACTCAATAGTTTCATTTTGAAATTGCTGTATTTCCGGATAAGATTTATTGAACGAATCGATAAATTGTTTGGCAGAACTGAAAGGTATTTGTAGATCAGAAGATAACCCATGAACAGTAATACCATATATGATTCCAAAATTAACCGCTTTTGCATGTCTTCGCATAAGTGGAGTAACTTGGTCTAAAGGAACATTGAAAATCTTACTTGCTGTCGCTGTATGAATATCGATATCTTTATTGAAAACATCGATCAATGATTTTATATGAGCTAATGAAGCGAGCATTCTTAACTCAATCTGAGAATAATCAAGTGAAAGTAAAAAATAACCATTTGGAGCATAGAAAGCTTTTCTTATTTCGCGTCCGATATCATCTCTTACTGATATATTTTGCAAATTTGGTTCACTTGATGAAAGTCTTCCAGTTTGAGTGAGTGCTTGGTTGAAACAAGTGTGAATTTTGTTATCAACATGTGAGACAAAACGTGGGATAGACTCCAAATAACTTGTTATTATTTTTGTGTATTTTCTATACAAAATTAATTTTTCAGCTACTTCATGTTCGTTTGTCAAGTATTTCAAAACATCAAAAGATGTTGATTTTGATTTAATGTTTGAACCTAATTTGAGCTCTTCAAATAAGAAATCATGGACTTGTTTGGGTGAATTTAGATTGATATTTTTGTTTGAAGAATATGAAACTATCTCATCTTTAAGAGTTTCAACAACCTTTGAATATTCTTCATACAGTTGTTTTAAAACATCCAAATCAACGTTGACTCCTTCAATTTCCATCTTTGCTAATATAACAGAAAGTGGTTGTTCAATATCTTTTAGAAGAGTAAGTTGATCATCTTTCTTAATTTTATCAATCAACACTTCTTTATTTGTGCTGATAAAACATGCTAATGCTGCTGATTGTTTGATTACTCCAGAGTATTGCTCGATATGTTTCATCAAATTATTATCGGTTGTTTTCAATATATAGTTGCAGAGCATATAATCAAAATCGATATTTAAAGGTACATTTATACCAAGACGATTCAAAATTACAATTTGCTTTTTCAAATCGTAGGTGTTTCTTATTGATTTTTCGAAGAAGGATTTAAGTTGTTCTATTTGTGAACCTACGTTTAAATCTTCTATTGAAATGTAGTAGGAATTGATATTATCAGCTAAGATTAAACCATTTATAAAATCGAGATTTTCATTGCTATCCAAAGAATATTGAACAAACATGAAGGTTGTTGGTGAAATTTTAATTTCATTTAAATTCTTGATAACTGAGAATGAAAATTCACTTTCGATACTTTTAACTGAAGAATTTATCTTATTTTTAATTTCAGTATTTGAACTATCATAATCATTGTTGTTATCCGTATCATCAGTTGAAAGATTTTTTTCAAGTTGTTTGGCATAAGATTTGAATTCGTATTTATCATAGAAATCTTTCAGTTGTTTGATGTCTTCTTTTTTGAGATTCGTTTCACTTATATAGTGACTTAGATCAATATCAGTTTTGATTTTTGCTAATTCCTGGCAAAGAAAACAATCATTTTTATATTGAACAAATTTGTCTTGCATAGTTTTTGGAAGTTCATTTAAATGTTCATAGATATTTTCCAAAGTTTTGTATTTTTGCAAAAGTGGTAGAACTGTTTTCTCTCCTACTCCTTTGACTCCTTTATAGTTGTCGGATGGATCGCCAGCTATAGCTTTATAATCGATAACTTGAGAAGGGGTTAAACCATAATGATCATAAAAATTATCAATATTGTTAAGTTCAACATCCTTCAATCCCTTTTTAATCAAGTTGATGCTGACATTTTCGTCTATCAACTGTAAGAAATCTTTATCAGATGTGTAAACAAATACTTCGATACCTAAAGTTGAGAATATCTTTGCAAATGAACCAGCAAGGTCATCACCTTCATAACCATCAATCTCAAGATGGAAGACATTCATCGCATCAAGCATCTCTCTAGCTATCGGCATTTGTACTTTTAAATCTTCATCAATCGGTTTTCTTTGAGCTTTGTAGTTTTCATACTGTTCATGTCGAAAATTCTTTTTACCAGTATCGAATAGAACAAGTAAAAAGTCATTTGGTGTTAATTCGTTTTTGAAAGTTTTGATGTATTTATGAAAAGTGTAAATCGCATTTGTTGGCGTTCCATCTGAAGTTCTCATGATATTTCCAGTATATGCAGTTGCATAATAACTTCTGAACAACAAAGAATTTCCATCAACAATGTATGCTTTTCTTTTCATATTTCAAAACCTCAAATCTGTTATTTTTAATTCTATTAATTATTTTAATATAAATTAATAAAATACATTTTATTATTTACTATAATAATTTTTGTAGCTGATTTTTAAAAAACAGCTGTTTAATTTATATGACAAAATTTAATCGTTTTAGGCTGAAAGCGTTTGACATTTACAGTAATCAAAAACTGGTTAATTTTTCTTTAGTTATAATATTTTTCTTAACAACCATTTTAACATTGTATTTGCAAAATGGTTATTCAATTTTCGGTTCTAACTTTCTGGATTCCAAAGAAAGATTGTTCATGTCCAATGCGGAATTTTATATTTTATTTATCATAGATTTGTTTTTATATTGTTTTGGCTTTATTCTTGTTTTAAAAAACTACAAAATTTCATTTCCATTTTGGATTTTAATACTTATTAGCACTTTGTTTTTGGCTGAGATCATAAGAACTTGTGTTTCTATTAGTACAACATCTTACAGTTTTTATTCTACTGAAAATGTGTTAGTCACTTTTGATTATTCGATAACTGCAGATGTTGCTATTCAAAATTTGTTTTCAGAATTGATATTTATGTTTTTTATTTTGGAAGTAGCTTATATTTTTCCAAAACTTCCATTTTTTAAAAAATTATTGATAAGTGTTTTATTTATAGGATTGATATTTGTTTTAATAGCTTGTTTGTATTCTTATATTGCAGAATTTGAAACATACAAATTAATTTTGAAAGATCCAACAGGAAGAATCAGTGTACTCTCATTTTTTTCTCACAAAAATATGTTCGGTTTATTTTTGATGGTTGGAGTTATCTGTGCTATATTGTTGAATTATTTTAAACACTGCTTTATCTATCATTTTTTCATTTTGCTTTTTGATTTTACTGTTTTATTCACTTTCAGTAAAAGTTCGATGATTGTTGTGTATCTTTTGTCTTTTTTCAACCTTATTTATGTATGGGTTTATTCTTATAAATTAAGTAAAAAATATTTTATTCAATATTCTATCTTTGCAAGTTTAATTGTTATAAGTGTTGTTATTTTAGGAATAATAGCTATAAGTAATGAACAATGTTTTTTAGGTGTTATTTATAATCACCTTATAAACAGCATCAAAAACGAGCATAATACAGTAGATTTAAGATATATTTTATGGGGGAATTTGCATCAGATGATGAATTCCTTCTACCGTGTTGTTTTCGGTTATTCATATAGAGTAGGTTATGATGTTTTTTACAATTTTAATAAGATTGTTAATCCACGTGATCAAGTTGTTACTGTTCACAATGGTTTTTTTGAGATTTTACTTGATTATGGTTTGATAGGATTCGTTTTGATATGTTTTGTTTATACATTGATTATCTATAAGATTTTCAAGTTATTCACATATAAAAAATATGCAATTTCAACTATGCTATTTGCAATTGAAATTGCATTGCTAATGAATACATATGTAGAAAGTAGAATCGCTTTTTACCGCGATTACTGTTCGTTGCCTTTTACTTTTTTGGCTTACGTTATTGTTGAGTATTTTTATGTCACAGCATATAAAGAGTGTGACGTACAACTAGTTATGAACAAATTTTAGATTACTTTTTTGTCTCTTCGTGGTACTCTTGTTCAGTATTAACTTCCCAGACACTTTCTTTTGAAACTTTATTTAAAATAGCATCGACTGTTTCCATAGCTGTCAGCATAGAATGATCCATATTGTTGTATCGATGTTGGCCATTTCTTCCAATACAATATAAATTATCAATACTCAGAAGAAATTGTTTAACTTCATCGAAATTTTCATAACTACCAAAGTAAGCAGGATAGGCTTTTTTAACTCTATAAAGCACTTTTTCGTCCACATCAGATTTGGAATAGATGAAATTTAATTTAACCAACTCATCTATGGCATCATTTATAAAATCTTCATCAGACATATTCCACATTTCATCATTTTCTGTGGCGAAGTATTCCATGCCAACGAAGACTTTATTATCATCTTTAACCATATATGGTGACCAGTTGTTGAAAACTTGTATTCTACCAACTTTAACACCTTTATCTTGGATATAGATCCAACAATCCGGAATTAAATTGTTCTGTGTTGGAATTTTTGTTTGATTTTTAATTTTCATATTATTAAGCAATAAACCAACGGTCATAAAATCGCGATATGGAAGTTCTGTGGCAATTTTCCTTATTTTTTCATCGATTTTATTTGTGATTGAATCTACAAGATTTTTCACAGGCATCGAGGAAATATAATAGTCAAAAGACAAGTTTTCACTATTATTATTGACTGTGTCTAATATAGTCACAGAAGTGATATTTCTATTTTCGTTGTCTAAATTAATCTTAGTCAATTTCTTATTTATAAGTATTTGACCACCCAACTCTATAACTTTATTTGCTAGCTTTTCAAAAAGATGTCCAGGACCATATTTTGGATAATAGAATTGTTCGATCAAACTTGTTTCATTACTCTTCTTTTTAAATAAACCTTTGATGGCTTTTGATAATGATAAACCTTTTACTCTTTGTGCACCCCAAGAAGAAGATATTTTAGATGGATGGACACCCCAAAGTTTCTGGGTGTAGCTTTCAAAGAACATCTCATAGAGTTGTTTACCAAATCTGTTTATATAGAAGTTTTCCAAATTAGATTCATCAAGTTTTTTAAATTTTGTATGCAAAAAACTAAAACCAGCTTTGCAAGTTTTACAAAAACCCATATTTTTTATTGTTTGAAATGATAATGTGACAGGATAATCGAAGAATTTGTCGTTGTAATAAATTCGTGAGACACGATTTCTCACAAGCATGACATCATCGACTTTCTCAGGGTCTGGATTACCAAATATATATGTTTTGTTTGTTATATGATTTTTAAGATCATCTTTAGATGGTTCGCCCTGTAATGGTAAAAGTTCGAACCACAAATCTGAAACTTTCTTGTTTTTAGTGAAAAATCTATGACCGCCCATGTCCATCTTGTTTCCAAGATAAGTAGCAGTTCTTGAAATTCCGCCTAGAAAGTCGTCCTGTTCAATAACAACTGGAATGATATCGGTATTTTTTAGCAATTCATAAGCACAGGTCAAACCTGCTGGACCACCGCCAATAATTAATGCTTTTTTACTCATATTTATTTAAAAAGAGGTTGTGATGGATCTAAAGGTTCATTTTCCTCTTTCTCTTCAACTGGTTTATTCTCAATTTCAACAGGTTTCAAAGGTTCAGGTTTTTTATCTTCGATTTTCTCATTAACTTGCTTTGGAAGTGCTCTTTTTCTCTCTTTGTATTGTCCGACGATACAAACAACGATTGATGATAATACTAACAGTGCAACTGCACCAGCAACCATAACAAGATATGCATTATATCCACCACTTACATTGATAATGTCGGTGTATTCAAAACTGACAATTGATGAATTTGCTAATATGTAATTTGTCGCTTCCTCTGTTTGTGTTTTATATGAAGTTAAAAGATTATCAAAACTTGCAAGTGAATCATCGAAAACTTGTTTATTAGCATAATATGTTTTATCCTCTTCAGAACTTGAATCAGATAATGGTGCACGTGAAATATTTGTCAATTGTGCTTCCAAGAACATCTTGCGTTTGTTGAAGCTTGAAAGTTGTTCCTTGTAAGTAGCTAACTGAGAGAACAAAGTATCCAAAATTGCAGGATAAATTGATGGATCAGTTGAACTTGTATTAATCGAATCTAAAATATCTTTAATTTGTGTATTTAAACTGGAAATCTCATCTGTTACACGTGTTATTTGATTGTTGGTTTGATTTAAATTGTTGGTAATAGTCACTTTATTTTGCTCTTTAGTTTCATCTGAAAAATTGACGAAGGCAAAGTCCTCAGGTTGAGAGGCACTTGAACCGACATAGATTGAGGAGATTTGTGTCAATTTATTTGAAATAAAACCATTTTTAATATTGAAGCTGACCCAATCTAAATAGTATTGGTTTTTTGCAATAAAATCATATGTGAAAGTGTTATATAAAGCACCTATTGTGTCATTTGAATCATTGATATATGTTGAGGGACCGAAAGTTTTACTTAATGTGTTGATGATGTTATTCAAATTGGTAAAATTCAATTCATAAGCTGAAAGTTTTGTGGCGTAATCTTCAATTTCATTATCTCCATGTAAGACACTTGAATTAAGCGTTGATATATATCCTGTATAATAATTGACAACAGTGTAATTGGTTAAATCGTTGATAAAATTAACAATCTGTTGAACGTTATTAAAAGGTTCAACATTACCTGTAATTTTGAAAGTCATAGGTTTATATGCACTTTGTTGAGTGCCATCGACATAAACAGTTTCAATAACTTTAGAGATGTTCAAACTATTGGAAGAGATTATTTCATCGGTGTTGTAATTTTGATCTGCTTTTGCTAAAGCCATATTTTTGATATTTTCAGCAGAAATCATAGTTGAATAATCAAAAGTGTTATTTTCTGGAAGTTTCAAAGTGAATGTTGTAGTGAAGTTTTGTTTTTTCGGATTTAATACATAATTAGCACCTAAAAATCCACCTAATAAACCGATCAATGTTGCACTTAATACCCAGTATTTATATTTTCCAATAAAGAACCACATTTTTTGCCAAGTGAATTTGTGTGGATCTTTGTTTTGAGACTCATTTTCAACAACTACAATCTTTTCAGATTTATTATCATGTTCTTTTTCTAAATTTTTCATCGATTTTAGTTCTCCAATATCATTACTTTTTTATTATATAAAAATTGCATTTAATATATATGTTATTGTAATTCAATCATATTTTTTCAAGAAAAGTCGGGCTGA
>CALVKB010000026.1 GCA_944332485.1 uncultured Bacilli bacterium
AGTCAAAAAACAGCATTATCATTTTAAAAAATTTTTAAGTGCTTAGTTTTGCATTAAATATGATAAATAACAATTTGTAAATTTAATTAATTAATTTAATTAAAAAGAATATATAATGTTAAATATCAAAGGAGATTTTTATATGGCAAAAAAAGAACCATACATTCTTGTTCCAGGTGGTGCAGGTTATATTGGTAGTCACACAGTAAAATTACTTATCAACAGAGGTCACAACGTTCTTGTTTTAGACAATTTATCTACAGGACACGTCGGTGCCGTTGATGAAAAAGCTAAATTGATCGTTGGAGATGTCAATAATTTACATTTATTACAGAAAATTTTCAAAAAATACAACATTGTCGGTGTTATGAATTTTGCTGGAAAGATCATAGTTCCAGAATCAGTACACAATCCAATCACATACTTTGAAGAAAACGTCAATTCAGTTGCAAGTTTGCTTCGTGCTATGAAGCAATTCAACTGTCAAAATTTCGTTTTCTCAAGTTCTGCTTCAGTCTATGGAACTTCAGATGTTGAAAAGATCACAGAAGATGCTCCAACTCACCCAGAATCACCATACGCATTCAGTAAATATTCTGCTGAAAATTTGATAAGATTCTGTGAAAGACCATATGGTATCCGCCATGTCATTTTCCGTTATTTCAATGTTGCTGGTAGCTATGATACCTGCGAGATCGGTGAAGCTCATCCACAGGAGACACATTTGATCCCAACAACTGTCATCAATGCCATAAATGATACTCAAATGACAATCTTTGGAAATGATTACAACACACCAGATAAGACATGTGTCAGAGATTATATTCACATCATGGATTTGGCTGAAGCTCATGTTAAAGGTATGGAATACTTGCTCAACGGCGGTAGTTCACAAACAATCAATCTCGGTTCTGAAAATGGTTATTCAAATTTACAAATTGTCCAAACTGCTCAAGAAGTTTTGAAAAAACAAATCAATTTCGTATTTGGTCCAAGAAGAGAAGGTGATCCAGCCAAGATCGTTGCAAGCAACGCTAAAGCTAAAGAGATTCTCAATTGGGAACCAACCCGTGATTTGGAAACAATGATCAGAAGTGATTTCACTTGGAGACAAACACACCCTAAACTTTACAACGATTTTGAAGAGAAGAAAGTTTCTCAACAAGATTTACAGAAAGTTCTCAAAGTTCGCGGTGCTAAGAATATCTCCAAGATGTATGAGGAAGTTGAATTAAAACAACAAGAACATCTCAAAGATTTGTACAAACAAAACAAGAAGTTCTGCGGTAACAAGATTCTTTCTAAATAATAAATAGAAAATATATATAAAATAAAAGTGCGGATGTTATAAAAAATCCGCCTTTTTTATTGTTTATTTTTCAAATTCATAAAATCGATCTTTGCAAATAAAGTTCGTGGCATTTTTTCAACAATCTCGTATTTTGAAGGTATTGCATATTTGATCAAATTAGATTTGCAAAGTTCAGTTAATTCTAAAATTAAATCTTCTTTATTAACTTTGGAATCTTTCAATTGCAAAAAGGCTTTAAAGAGAGTTTTGTTATTTTCAAAATATGGAACAACGCAACATTCAGAAACAACTTTATTTGTTTTAATCAAATTTTCTATTTCACTTGGATATATATTTATCGCGTTTATTTTGACAACTCTTTTAATTCTATCTTTAACAAACAGATAATCTTCATCATCCAAATATCCAATATCACCAGTTTTGATATATTTTTTTCCATCTTTTATAACATAGCCACAATCATCCATATATGATTTCATACAACTATCAGATGAAACAACAATCTCACCTAATACTTTCTTTGCAACTTTCAAATTATTCTCATCCCATATTTCAAGATAAGTATTAGGTATAGCTTTACCACAACTATCCTTTTTGTAAAGATTAAAACGATTCACAGCACATACAGATGTTGTCTCAGTTAATCCATAACCACGCATCATCCTAGCTTTTGCATTATGTTTTTGCAAAACTTTATTGAAGCTTTCCACTAAACTTTCATCAACAACATCACCACCGCACCAAATATCGCAAAGTTTTTGGATAGCTGGATTATCGAATTTCTTATTTTGAAGCAATTTTTTAAACATCATCGGTACTCCAGCGATGAATGTAACATTGTAATTTTTAATATATCTTATTATTTTATTAGTGTTGAACTTACTTACAAGAATGACACTATATTTATTTGTCAAACATGTATGAATACTCACACCTAAACCATAAGCGTGAAAGATAGGCAAGCAAGCGATGGAATATTCGTCAATCCTCTCTTTTCTTTCATACATCAATTCCAAATTTGTACTCAAGCTATTGAAGTTTTCGTTAGTTAAATAAACTATCTTATCTGAGCTTGTTGTACCACCTGAATGCATCGAAACACAAACTTTAGATGAACTATCTTTAAGAGTGTTGAATATCTTCTTAGGAGTTTTGATCATCTTAAAATACTTATTGCAGTTTCTGAAGTTCTTCTTTTTAAACTTCAAATAAAGATGATAAATAGGCTTTAAAATACCACTGTAATCTTCTATAGAACAATTTATCAAAATTCTATTTGTACTTTTCAACTTCTCATAATCTTCGATCAAATAATCATAAAAAAGAACAGCTTTGCTGTTTGTTTTGATGACATTCTCAACAAGTTTATCCATAGGGATCAAAGGATGAACGATATTGCAAATAGCTCCTATTTTGCTGCACGCATAAAAACAGACAACCGCTTGTATACAAGTTGGTAAATACATCGTAACAACATCATTTTCCTTGATATTCAAAATATCCAAAGAAGTGGCGAAACTATCGATTGTTTCAATAAGTTCATTTATTGTTAATTCAGTATTATCAAAGACTATTTTCTGGGTTTTTCTATCAGCATTTTTCAAAAGCAAATCATAACAAGTCATATAAAATCACCTTTTTAATTTTATCAAATATGCACAAAAAAGGCTGTCAAATTTAATGACAGCCAGTTTTGCTTTTATCTATGATTCCAACTATTAAAACCTATATCACTTGGCAATTCTAATTCGATGGTTTGACCGATGTTGTTCAAAACACCATTAACAGTGAGATTAGCAACGCTTATCGCATTCATACTAAGATCCAAACCGGAGATATATGAATCTACTTTATCGCTATTTGCAGCTTGCAAATTGCTGCAGTATAAGGAGACACTTGTCTGACCGAGCAAACTGATGACCTCAGAGAAGTTTGCAGATAATGTGTATTTGTTCAAATTATTGTCAGCAACATAGTTGATATTCATATTTGCAACGTTAGGATTTTGATTGATCTCGACATCGGAATTGATGGAACTTCTCAAGATTGATTTGGAAATCTCGTTAGTTGGATTCAAAACGAACAAGACTAAATCAGTAACCATATCAGCTTCATTAATGACTCCACCATTGGCATCATACAAAGTGTTGGTATTCAAATCCAATGTACGATAGTAATAATCCTTCTTAGTTTGGAACCAGGAGGTGTAGACATATTGTCTTGACATATAAAGGATATGACCAGTTGGATCATTTTCGTAAAGTGGGAACTTGTACCATAAATCGAAATAACCATCACCGATGAAACCTAACACACCATCAAAATCAACTTCCAAGTGAACGACAGGTCTGAACTGTTCATCCAACTTAACTTGAATTCTGAATGGGGAATCAGAGGTGAATATACTGATAAAATCAAGATGCAATGTACCTGTGATATCAAAATTCATTGTGTAAGCACTGTTGAAGAATGATCTTAACAACAATTCAAATGTTGATAAATCCATGTAACTTGCTGCATCAGATGGAGCAACAATTGCATTGAAACTATCCATATCGAAGAAAATGGAAGCATCGATGTAACTATTATCACCTAAAGTTGCATTATTGACAGTGATGGAATTGATTTTCTCACTATCAATACCAAGGTTGATATCTATAACATTATCGATATTCAAAAGTTGTTTGGTACTTAATGAAACAACCAAGGATTGTTCATCAACATACAACTTACGGATGATATCGTTGATATCGTATTGAGTTGTTGTTCCATTATCAGGTTTGATATAATCATCGAATATTGAAGAATCGATTCCTTCTTCAACACCGGAAATCAATAAATTAACAATAGGATTATCAATCTTGAGAATCTCAACTAGATATTTGACAACTTTCAAACCTTCATCGATCGAAATCATACCTTTGACAGCGTTGTTATAAGAAACATATAAATAACTGCCATCGTAAGTTGCATCGATTGTGTGTTGAGCTTGATTGATATTCAAAGTTAAACTAACTTTGAATTTGACCAAATCTCTTGTTATGGATGTTTTATCTTTCGGTAATTGTAAATCGATAATAGCATTCTCAATGCTCATTGTCACATTCTTAGCTTGGTCAACGTATGAATATTGTGATAAATCCAAGCTGAAGTGGAATGTCTCTTTGTTTGTGATGTAATCAAATACAACATTCACCTTATCAAAAAGCATCTTCAATTCATCATAAGTCAATGTATTTTCATTAGTTATGATTGTTGAAACATTCAACAAAGCATCACTTCTGAGTGTCACATCACCGATATCTGGTAAAGTTAGTGAAATACTATCTTCAGTCAATTTAAGATTATTACAGAGAATATCTAAGATTGTACTGACAGTTTGATTTTCTCCACTTAATGTGTTCGGCTTGTTAAAATTATTTGCGAAGCTGACAATTTGATTGATAACATCGATCATATTGCTACCATCAGATAATTTTGTCAACAAATTACTCAATTCAGAGTAATTTATATTCAAAGAAACATTGAACATACTCTCGATATTTTCGATGAGTAATGGTAATTCATCGATATTCAATACCAATGAAACATTACCTAAATTGATGAAGATTCTCTCTTTGTTCTTAACGATCGATAAGTTAACTTTGAAGTTAGCATTCTCAAAGTTACCCTTCAAGTCGAAGTCAACATTGTTGTTAAAATCGAAAACAACAATACCATCAAAGGAAGATAAACCTAAGTTAGGAATATCGAACTCAGCGTTCAAATCCAAGCTCAATTTCTTTGTTTCAATCAATCTATTAGCAAATTGTACAAGATTGTTAAGATCATCATAATCATAATAAGTACTTGTATCAACAGAAGGTAAGACAAAACTTTCACAAACTTGAGAATCAATTAACAATCCTAACTTCTCACTTGTAATTTGAAGATAACCAGAAGTGTTGAACATAACTCTCACATCGTAATTCTCGACATTCAAATTGATAGCTAAAGCGTTGTTGAAAACTTCAATATCACCTATTAATTTATCAGTCAAACTGAAAAGATTATCGAAATTGAAGTTGTTCATAAGTTGTTTGATATCATCGAGCAATGTGATATTTGAAAGATTCAATGACGAACTTATGTTGGAATTATCAATATTTAGTAACTGTAACAAATCTTGAAGTTTGAATGATTCAAACAAAGTTTGTGCTTCGGTGAATGATAAATTGAGTTTCAATTTATTCTCAACAACAAGATAAACTCTATCGTTGATAATTTGAACATTCACATTGATACGAGTGTCATTAATATCAATATTAAGATCACTATCGAAATTGACATTCAAGTTCTCATTTAAACAAACTTTGTATTCACCATTCACTTTCAATAATAAGTCATCGATCTTGGTATTCAATGCGATTTGACCACTCATAGCTTTGTTTTGATAGATGTTGATAATCGCATCTAAGTAACTTGATAAATTGGTTATGGTTTTATCGGAAGTAATAATCTTTGAAACATTAACTGAGTCACCAGTGTAAATTTCAAAATTGCCGATTGAATCAATATCAACAGCAATTCTATTGTTGACAAGTTTGATATTGCTCAAAATATCGAAGATATTCATATTATTCAAATCAACTGATTTTGTTGATTGATTGAAAACTGAAATAAATTGTGTGAGTTTCTCAACTATATCAGTGAAGGAAGAACCATCATTCAAAGAAGTTAAAAGTTCATTTAATTTAGCATAATCGAGATTCAAATTGAGGTTGAATGTTTCATCAATTCTACTCAAGATATTCAAAAGTTCCTCGGTGTTTGTCAATATAGAAATGTCATTTAACTTGAGTAAAATTCTCTCATTGTTCTTCACAACACTCAAAGTGTAAATCTTGTTATTAAGATAAACATTACCTTTGATATCAAATTCGAAGTTTGTTGAAAAATCAAAACTCACATTACCGACAAACTGAATTGTTCCGATATTGTTGATATTGAATGATGTGTTTACATCAAATGCCACTTTCTTAGTTTTGATGAAATCGTTGAGAATTGTAACTAAAGTGTGAAGTTTGTCATATTGAACATATTCACTATCGTTCACATCATCAAAAGTTAAATCAGTTGCTATATTGTTAACTAAGGATAAATTCATTTTTTCACTTTCCAATGATAACTTACCATCAGTGGTGAATGTAACTTTGAAATCATATCCCTTTACATCCAAAACTAAACTCATGCTATTATCATCAACTTCTAATGGTTTAACAACACTATCAAGCATGTTGAGAACTTTTTGAATATTCAAATCTTGGAAAATTGAAGTTAAATTTGATAAAACTTCACTTTGTATGACATTCAATTTGATCTGATCCATCAAGGATAAATCAATGCCAAACATCTTCAACAAGTCGTTCAAATTCAACTGTGAAACTAACATTTGAATCTCCTCAAATGTCAAAGCCACTTTCAAACTATCGTTCAATGAAACATAGAACTTGTTATTCATATAAAGAAGATTGACATTCAATTGCAACTCATTCAATTTAACATACAAATCAGTTGAGAAATTCAAACTATTGTTCTCATCTATCTTTAATTTATAAGAACCATTCACATTTATAAACATGTTGTTGATGGTATTTTCAAATTGTAAAGTACCAGCAAACTGTTTATTCTCGATTATGTTCTTAATAGCTTTGGCATATTTGGATAAGTTTGTTAATTTTGGTGCATTGCTATTTACTTGTGGAAAAACAGATTGTCTGTTCTCAAGGAAATAAATGCTAACAGGAATATTATTAAATCCTTCAATACCGAAACTTAAATCATCGGACTTGATATAAGTGAATACAGGTTCAGTATCGTAATTTTGAATACCAATATAAGCAGTACCAGATAAACCTGGGAAACTATCACTTGCTAAAAGAGCTTCCAAATACAAAGTGATGGTCATCTCTTTGGTTTGTTCATTTTTGTCAAGTTCAGCTTTGTTTAACAAAGTATCCAAACCATTGATTGAACTTATATCGATGTCACCACCACTAGCAGATCCAATTAAGCTAATTAAATCGCCCAATGGAATAAAAGTTGTTACAACATTCATCATCTCACTGACTGAAACATTAAATTCAGTATCACCGAATTTAAAATAACAACCATTAGATGAATAATTCAAATAAATATTGGAGTTCTTGTAATCACCGATCAAAAGATCCAAATTGGAATTCAAAAGATTATTCATATTAGGTTTGATGGATAAATTCAAAGGCAATCTATTACTCTCATTGAAAAGATCGATGTTGATATTGATTCTATCTTGTGAAATCAAATTGTTTCCAGCTTGTGCTAAATAATTAAGAGCGGAATCTTCACTGCCGAATGAACCACCATCAGCATTTTGGGCTGTATCAAAATGTTTTTGCAGATCATCATAATAAGGGACATCCTGATATGAATCAAAATAAGTGAATGTATAACTTAATTTAGAATCAACACTTGTTGATAAAGGTTTATTGATGGAATATCCATCATTAGCAACTGAGCTTAAAATTCTGAAGTTGTCATCTATCGTAATTTGCAAATTTGCATAATTAAATGGAGGAAATCCATCGTTGCCAGACATAGTTTTAACTTCACGTTTGTATAATTCAGCGGTATTTCTTGTTAAATAAGTGGAATTATCAGTCTCATCTAATAAATTAGTTGTGCATAATTCATAATAGAAAGTGTATTTTCCATCACCACTTTCCTCTGGTAAATACTTTCCATCAATGACTGTGTAATCATTCAAAATGTAGTTTGATAAACCATCTTGAAGTTGACCATATCTATCAAAATAATAAACGTCAGGATTCTCTTCAAGAACATCCTCTGGTCTTTGGCTTTTCATCTCCAAAATGGTAGAAGCATCGTAATTTGCTTCATCCATCGACTTGATATCACCACGCCACATCAAATATGTCGTGTTGTTTGTGTATCTTATTTCAGCTGTTTTATTGAACATTGAATAAGTCATTGTAGAGAAAAACACTTCACGACCATATTTATCATCAACGTAATTGATGATTCTTTCATTTTTTACAGGTTGAAATTGTCCAACACTAGTAACACCACCTTCTGCAGTGCTCTTCCAATATTTTGCGTTTTTTAATTCATTATTTGTAACAAAAAGGATATCTTTGATATTTCCACTGGAAATATAATCATTTACAGAAGAATTCTCTTCACGTTCCAAATATTTTTGTTGCAAGGTAGGATCATCGATACTACCTGCAGATGCCTCACCTTCTTGATGGCGTAAGAAAATATATCCGACACCTGTGCCGGCTAATCCTAAAACCAAAGCTATAGATGAGATTATTGTAATCTTCGTTTTCTTTCTCATAAATTTTCCTTTCGATTTTCTTTCGAATAAGTTTCGCTCCAATGACAAGCTAGCTCATTTATAGTCCCGATGGTAGACCTTCGAATAGAATGGTGATTTATAAAATTCACCTGTTGGCATAAAAACCAACATATTTATTTTAGCATTTTGAATGCAAATAGTTTTTTTCTTATTTATTAAACTGCTTTCAAAATAATAACTTTATAAAAAAGGTATCTTTTTTTAATATATATAAAGAAAAAAATTGGTTTTTAATCAGTGTTGTTTATCCATAAAATATTGAATCAATATAGATATTATTAATAAAATTAAATTTACATATATACTTGCATCTTTATATTGGTATAATTTTTTGAGTGGAGAATTACCCAAGAGGCTGAAGGGACCAGTTTCGAAAACTGGGAGTACGGAAACGTAGCGAGGGTTCAAATCCCTCATTCTCCGCCATTTGTATAACAAACATATTGATACAAATAAGATATTAAAGTTATTCATATTTGTCCGAGAAATCGGGTTTTTTATATTCGTCTTTTTGCTAGTGGATAATTTTAGTTTAGAACTGGCGTATTTTTATAATTTCTGCTACTAAACTTGTTTTTAAACTTTTTAAATAATAAGTTAAAAATCTATTGAACTTGTTTTTAAACTATTTCATAATTAAGTTATGAGGGGTATTACCATGGAGATAACTGATGAAATAACAATTATTTGTGAAGTTTTACAATTAAACGAATCTGAACTAGCCAAAAAATTAGATGTTTCGTTAGAAACCATAAATAATTGGAAATTTAGAAGAAAAGGTATAGGAATAACAAATTTAGAGAAACTGTATTCTTTCGCCTATGATAATGGTATAAGACTAAACAATGTCTACGAACAACTTTTAAAAGAAGAATATGGACAAATTTCGAATGTTGTTTTGTTTCATGGCGCAAAAAAACAATTTTCTATGCCTATTGATTTTGTAGCTAATTCGAAATCTTCGAATGATTTTGGAATTGGCTTTTATCTAGGGGAAACATTTGAACAAGCTGCAAATTATATTTCTATCTTAAAGCAAGATATTGTTTATTGTTTTTGTCTAAATTTAAAAAAATTAAAAGTTTATAAATTTAATGTTGATACGGAATGGATGATTACAATCGCTTACTATAGAGGTTGGCTTGAAGACTATAAAAACAATTCTTTCATCAAAAATATCATTAGTAAATTGTCTAACTATGATGTCATTATTGCTCCAATTGCTGATAATCGCATGTTCGATATTATTGCAGAATTTGTTGAAGGTGAGATTACTGACGAGCAGTGCAAACATGCTCTCGCAGCAACTAATTTGGGGCTTCAGTATGTCCTTAAAACAAAAAAATGTTTAAATAATATCAAATTGATACAAGAAATGTTTGTTTGTAAGAAAGAAAAAGCCGAGTGCTTTGATGCAAGAACACTTTTAACAAACAATGGATCGCAGAAAGTTAAAATTGCAAGAATTCAATTTAAAAACAAAGGAAAATACATCGAGGAAATTTTAAAATGACACCACTTAGTTATATTGAAATCAAATTATGTCAAGCCCAAGCTAAGATATTTGAAGCATCAGTATCCAAAACTAATTGTAGTTCCCCAATTTTCATCAGGCGTTTTGTCTATTCATCAATTGCTAAATCATTTGATGAGAAAGTCTATTTATATCGATCTGATTCAATAGCTGATGTGTTAGATATTATCAATGAGGAATTTGGTGAGAGTAAATATGGTCAGATAAAATATAGTGTCGACCAAATGTTTTGGATCGGTTACATTTATAGATGTATCTGCATTAAATACAATTTATCTAGCAAAGCTGTATATAAACTCTTTGATGCACGAGAGATTATCAAATATTACAATATTTTTCATACATTTGACATAGTTGATGCGGCTGAAAGAATGATGGAAAGTATTAATTATGATATGTCTTCAATCCAAGATAAAACTTACAAAGTAATAAAACGCTTATTTTATACTAAAAAGCTAACGAAACTTCTAGGCAAAAACGTAAAGGTATTCATTGATAGACCAATCGGTTATGACCATAATGGAATTATCTATTCCTTGAATTATGGATATATAAAAAAATTAAAAGCACTTGATGGCGAGTTCCAGGACGCTTATGTTATAGGGATTGATGAGCCGGTTAAAATGTTTGAAGGTAAAGTTGTGGCGGTTATTAACAGGAATAACGACATTGAAGATAAATTAGTTATTTGTGATAAATCTAAAAACTATTCCAAAGAAGAAATAAAAAAAGCGGTTTATTTTCAAGAAAAATACTTCAAGAGCAAAATAATTATGGAAAATAACTTGAACTAAGAAAGAAATATATTGAAAAGAATAAAGAAAATATAGAAAAGCTCTCTATTTTAGATAAAAGCTTAGTTGATGGAACTATGATCAGTGTCATTCAAAAAGGCAGAAAGCTTAATAAAAATAATTCATCAGGCGTTCATGGTGTTCATTATGATAAGAATAGAAAGAGATTGTTTGCCCAGTTGACGTTTCAAAGAAAAATGCACTTGATTGGAAGATTTAAAACTAAGCGTGAAGCTATTGCAACAAGAAAAAAAGTAGAAGAAAAATACTATGGAAAGTATAGAAAATAACAAGGGTCTCGCTTTTATTAGGGGTGTCGGTTTTAAACTCTAGGGGTGTCGCACCAAACTAGTAAAAATGATCCCTTTTATTGTTGGAGTGCCGAAAGTATCAAAATATGTGTTTAGTGCCATTTGTATAACAAACATTTTGATTCAAATAAGATATTAAAGTTATTCATATTTGTCCGAGAAATCGGGTTTTTATTTACCGAAAAAATTATAAAAACTAAACAAATTTTATTTTTATAAGCCGGTTTTAAAATCGACTTATTTTCATAACATTGAAAATTAAGTTTAAATTTCTTTTATAAAATAAGAATTTTTTTCATCCAATTGTTGCTAATATTTACAAGCAAAATAATGGTTAATTTTATTTTATTTTCTACTTTTCCTTAAAATTTTTATACAAATTTGATAAATTTGTAAATTTTTTAATAAAAATATTCTAAAATTGTCGTGTAGAAATTTTTATTAAATTCTACAAGCTAAAAAGGAGTAAAAAAATGAAGCAAGTTACAAAAATTTTAGCAATTGTTTTCTACGTTCTAGAAGTTATCGGTCTTCTTTTCATTGTGGGAGTATTTGCAATTCCAACGATAGTCGCAGCCGCGGCTGGTGCTGGAGCAGAAGCAACTTTGGCAACAGGTCTTTCTAGCATTTTGTTTGCTGTTTTAGTTTTAATTATGTGTATTCCATTTTTGATTGTCGGTGGATTGGACATTTACATTTTGTCAAAACCAAAAAACAAAACAGCACTTATCGTTTTAGGTGTCTGTTCCATTTTCTTCTTCAATTTGATCGTTGCAATTTTAATGATTGTTTACGCTGTCTCAAACGACGAATAACAGATAAAAGTTAAAATTTAATCGTATAACCTATATTAAGTTTAGATTTTTTCACTGCTTTGCCTTTGAAAGGGCTCTTGAATTTTTTACATAAATTCGCTAAACTTAATTAGGTTTTAAAATGCCTTCGTAGGAAAGTGGTAATCTACGCGACTGCAACTCGCTTATCGACGGTTCGAATCCGCCCGAAGGCTTAAAAGATTAAATCACACGGCTCGAAAGAGCCTTTTTTATAATGATTAACAAACATTGGAAGGAAAAGTGTCATGAAAACTATCATATTAAACTTCAGCGGCAGGGAAAACGGAAACTGTAAAAGTATTGCCAATTTTATTAAAGAATACAAAAACGATGCCAAAATAATTGATATTGCAAAAGTTTGTAAAAAACCTTGTGGTACTTGTAATTACGAATGTTTTGATATAAAAGACTGTGGAAACACTATAAATGAACTTTATATGGAATTAATCAAGGCTGACTTAATCTATTTTATAATTCCTAGTTATTGTGGTTTAACTTCCTCCTTGTTCAATATTTTCTATGAGAAAGAAAACGCATTTTTTCACAAATATGAACAGTACAGTGATAAATATTTAGAAATTGAAAAGAAATTTATCTTTGTAGCAAATTACAATTTTGAATACTTTTACAACATTGCATCAATGCTAAATTGTAAAGATAAGAATGATGTTTTGTTTCTTTCTTCATCAAGATATAACTTAAAATCAGTAAATGGTGATCTTTTAACAAGTGATGCTGTCAAACATACTCTTAAAAATTTCATCTTTGATGAAATATCATACGAAAAATCCGCTATGGCAGTTGTTATTTCAAAAAATAAAATTTTATGTACAAAGGAAGAAGTATTCAAAAAAGAAATCTTATCACTTCCAAAAGGTCATATTGAAAACGATGAAAGTATCATCGAAGCTGCTATAAGGGAATGCTATGAAGAAGCAAATGTGAAAATACAAAAAGATGACTATGTCACAACATTGACACCATTTACAATCCACTTCATAAATGAAAAAGATGAACCTACATGCAAAACTATCATTCCGGTATTGTTTTTAAATAACAATGTAAAAATTAACAATATAAAAGAAGAAAGAATCAAAGAAATTGAATTAATTGATATAAAAGAATTTCTAACAAAATGTAGCTATAGCAATGTTAAAGATGTTGTAAATGAAGCTGTTTTAACTTTGTTAATCAAATAATATTAACGCAAAATATAAATTAGAAATAATTTGAAAATTAGAATATATTATGGTAAGCAACTTTAAATTATAAAATTAAATTGCTTTGATTTTATTTGAATTATATAATATACTTTATAACATGGATGATAGAAATACAAACAAAATAAACGAAAACTATAATTTAAAAAAGAATTCTTCATCGACTTTCATTTCATTATTAATTTTTTTATGCTTATTAGCATTTATTGGAACTTTATTTATGGGCTTTATAGAGCTTCAATATGGAATTAAAATACAATATATTTTGACTGTAAATGTTAAATTAATCATACAAGGATTTTGTACCATTTTCGGTGGCGAACTAAAAATAACTTCTTCCAGTGTTTCAATTAACGGATCAACAGAGCCATTTGATTCATCATATTTATTAGACGATATGGGTAATGTTGAACCATATGGCAGTGGTATTATCATCTATGCTTTAATTGGATTCACCGCGTTTTTGTTTTTCTTAGCTTTGATATTTAGAAGATTAAGAAGAGGTTTTTCATTTTTTTCACTTGTAAGTGGTGGTTTATATATACTATTTGTTTTTTATGGTTCAATAGAAAATTGGAAATATAATTTAAGAGGTGCATCATACATTGATGTTAGTCCAGGAATCGGATTAATAGTAGGTATATGTTTATCTTCTGTACTTATACTATTATCTTTTATCAACTTCTTTGTACCTTCCGTTAAAAAAATAAAAGATTCAGATGATGAATACGATGATGAAATAGAAGAAGATAAAAAAGATTTGGTTCAGCCTAATAATTTGGTTTTTGCAAATTATGGTCTACCAAGTTTAGTCATAAATAAGGATGAATTGAAACTTTTAAAAATAATTTCTTTTAAAAATGGAATGCTACAAACATTTATCTGTCAAGATAAATATTCTTGTAAATACTTATTCAACACTGAAACTTTTGATAACAATAATATCAAGTGGTCCTATTTTAAAATCACAATGGATGATTTTATAAAAATCAATCATAATGACAATCTTGCTAATACTTTATTATTGATAAATTCTCAAGAGAATAATCTTGAAAAGTTAACATACAATTATATAACAGAAACTTTTTATTCATAAAAACATTGCAGGAAAGTCATATAAACATAGTAAATAAATCAAATCTCTAAATTCAATTTAATTTTTAACTTTCACGCTAGATTTTTTGATTAAAATTTTAGTTGTCTTTATTTTTCTTTTTTGTATAATTAATAAGGCAGCTTGCTTTTGTTTGCATTTGCGCCCGTAGCTCAGCTGGATTAGAGTATTTGACTACGAATCAAAGGGTCGCAGGTTCGAGTCCTGTCGGGCGTACCATTTGATTGAACGGAACGTGGCGTAGCTTGGTTATCGCACCTGCTTTGGGAGCAGGGGATCGTGGGTTCGAATCTCACCGTTCCGACCATTTTATAACTAACATTTTGATACAAAGTAAGGGTCTCAAAATGAACGATATTTGCTCGAGAAATCGGGCTTTTTTCATTTCAAGCGTTTTGCTAGTAGAGAAAAATTGATTTGAATCTACGAATTTTAGAATTTTGGTTCTACTAGAAAAATGAAAGCCTACTAGCAAAACGTATCTCTACTAGAAAAAGATATCCTTA
>CALVKB010000027.1 GCA_944332485.1 uncultured Bacilli bacterium
ATTGTGTGGATTATTTTGTGCGTAATTATCTACTAATGATGTGATTGCTCCTAACGAAACGATGGGGAAGCCGCGCAAAAATTATTTTTATAAGATTAGTACAACACTAAAAATTAAATCTAACTTGGAAAAACGGTTAAATCCAAAAATTTAAAAGAAAAACTTTATTCCTTTTTTGACTATATTAAAAGTAAATTTATTTCCTTTAACTATAAAACCATCTATTTCAATATAAAAATCAGTTTCATCTTCAAGCTCAATAACAACTTTTTCGCATAAATAATGCTGATATATATTTTCATTACATTTATGAATAGTACCTTTTAATAAACGAGGTAATAAAAATGGTATTTTAAATTTATTTAAATTTTTGATAAATATAAAATCTAATTTACCATCATCAACACAAGCTGGAGTGCAAATTTTAATGCCACCACCGAATTGACTACCATTACAAACAGCGGTGATAAATGGTTGTCCTACAATGATCTTTTTATCATCAAGAATAACTTTATAATTTACTCCTTTATATTTAAATAAACTTACTAAAGTTGCAACTAAATATCTAAAAGAACCATGTAATTTCTTATATTTTTCAAAACGGAGTAATATATCAATATCCACCCCTGTTCCAGCTATATTTAAACAACGCATGTCATTTACCATAACATAATCTAGTTGCTTTGGAATAGAATTAAGAATAACATCAAAAGCATCTTTTAAATTCTTTGTAGGTATGTTTAACTTACTTGCATAATCATTTCCACTTCCCAATGGTAAAATACCAAAAGTCCATTTAGATAGATCATTGATACCATTAATCACCTCATTTAAAGTACCATCACCACCACAAACGACAATGACTCCTCCATTTGGATTATTTTTTTCTATACTACTTGCTAATTTTTTTGGATCACCTTCATCTTTCGAAAAATAAATTTTACCATGAAGATCATTTTTTAAAATGTACTCTTGGAAAAAATTTAAACTTGTTTTTTTCTTCTTTCTACCTGCGATAGGATTGACGATTATATGATAAATCATGATAATTACCTCTGTTTAATATAGTTTGTACTATTATAAAAATTATCCCATTTTTCGTATTCTTTTTTAACATCATCCATATTCGAGACTATTATCTCTCTTGCGATTGTTCCAATTTGTTCGGTTGTTAAATTTTTATATTGTTCATACTTTATAGGTTTTAAAATTTTAATTATCACGCAGTAATTTTTTTTGTGAACTTTCTGATTAAGTATATTTTGTGTTCCAAACATACAAACAGGTACAATGTCAATATGAGTATTCAATGCAATTTTAAAACATCCGCTATGAAAATCATCAATAGTGAAATTAACCCTATCTTTGGTCCTAGAACCTTCGGGAAAAATAACAAGATTGCTATTTGTATTTTCTTTTAAAAACAAGGAAGCTTGATTTATCATCTTGACTCCATCACGCAATGATTTTCTATCCAAAAAAATTGAGTTGATATTATGCATAACTTTACCAACCAACGGATATTTTTGAGCTTCCTTTTTCCCAACAAAGAAAAAATGATTTTCAAAAACAGAAATCAACATAACAGGGTCTATCGCTGCGATGTGATTTGGAACATACATACCTTGTTTTGGTGCATTCTCTATATTGAAAACCTTCACAACAACATGAAACGTGTGTTTCATCAAACTGTTGACAAAATCTCGGTAAATTTTATATCTCGTCTGAACTGGATATTTCTCAAGATGTTTGAAGTGTCTATTGACAGTCGGCATCAATTTTAAAGCTTTCGGAACGAAAGTTGGGAACATTCTTAAATACTTCAACATAATTATTTCTCACTGTACAAAATGGAAACTGATAAGCCATTTACGAGGTAATTTTGAGAGTAAAACTCATATGAATCAGAAACAACACCAGTGTTGTTGAAAAGAACTTTGACATAGCGATCGAAAGTGCAGGTAAAACGCTCTTTGCTAGGGTTGAATATTATGTAATATTCCTCCTTTTCAAATGAGTACTTGATCATGATGGCACCTTTTTCAAGATTTTGGAAAGAAATGTGTTCAAAAAGATCCTCCTTGGTGTACATTTTGAAACAATTCAAACGTTTTCTAACCTCAACAAGATGTTTGAAAAAACGCAACATTTCTCTTCTATTGTAAGCTTCTTGATAATTCAAGCCATTTATCTCATCAGAGAGATTATATGAATTTGTTTCACCTTTTTTAGAAAGACCGATCTCCTGACCCATGTGGAAGAAAGGAACACCAAAACTGAACATACAGCAGGCGTTTATTATATTGATTCTTTTGATTCTATCTTGTTGAGTATCCTCAGGACAGCAGAGTGTCAATTTATCATATAACGTTGAATTATCATGACATTCAACATAGTTTATTGATTGACAAGCATTTTCAAACAATGGTGGATAAGATATCGGCAATACAGAACCTAAATAAACGTTTTTGAAACCATCGATGTAGTTCACATCACTTGTCAAGTATCCTTTAACAGTCAATTCAAAGGAACTGGATTTTCCTTTAACAATATCTCTGAATCTATCATTGAAAAATCCGATGTTCTTCATATCAAAAGCGTTGTTCATAGAAGCTTTCTCAGTTGATGGTAAATTGGTCATTAAATCCCAACCTTCACCATAGATGATGATATCTTTACGTATACTTGATAATCTTTCATAAATTTCATTCATTGTTTCTTTATCTAAAATTCCCATAAGATCAAAACGATAACCATCTATACCGAAAACTTCAGTGAAATAAATCAAACTATCGATGATAAGTTTTCTCACCATATAATGTCGTGATTCAATATCATTTCCGCAACCAGAACCATTCGAATAAGAATTATCATGATTCAAACGGAAGTAATAGTTAGGACAGATGATATCTAAAGGATTAGATTTTACAGAGAACACATGATTATAAACTACATCCATGACAACTCTTATACCATTTTTATGGAAAGTTGAGATTAAATTTTTAAGTTCGATCAAACGAGCGTAAGGATCTTCTGGGTTCGAAGAGAAACTTCCTTCGGGCACGAAGAACAATTTAGGATCATATCCCCAGTTGTAATTTCTGAAAGGATGCTCATCATCGATGGTTTGGAAATCAAAAATAGGTAAAAGTTGAACAGTTGTAATACCTAACTCCTTTATATAATCCATACCGATAGGAGTGTTGTTATGATCTTTCAGATTTTCATTAGTCAAAGCTTGATAAGTTCCCTTGTAAGATAAATTGGTCAAACTTGTCATATCTCTTATAGAACACTCATAAATAATGTGATCGTTGTAATTATTCAATACAGGTAATTTGTCCAAGTTTGAATTGATACTTTTGATCTTTTCAACATCAACTACATAAGAATGACGAGAATTAGTGTCGCAGCTGAAACAATAAGGGTCCAAGGTTTCAACATACTCGCCCATCAATTTGATGATGTAATAGTATTTTGCTTTGTCATAATCGCCTTGAAGTGTTATTTCAAAAATGCCGTTTTCCTTCTTCTCCATATAGAAGATCGATTTGTTTTTATCAAACGGAGTAATATTCAAAATAACTTCTGTAGCCAAAGGTGAAAAAACTCTGAATGTCGTTTGTTGTTTTGAATATATATTTCCTAATGGACCATCAAATTTATATTTATCATAAAAATTATCTTTAAGTGTGAAATAAAAAATATCCAAATTAATGTATTCGTTTGAATCATCTTTAAGTTTATAATCGTTTCCAACGAGTATATTTTTTGATGTTAACAAAGTGTAAATACAAAATTCACCACTTTTACTTTTTGATAAACACTTCAAAGTTTCCATAAATTTATCATTGCATATAAGTGAGAAACTCTTATTTTCATAATTATTAAATTTATTTGAAACATATACTTCAATCGTATTTTCACTTGTTAATTTTGCAATAGCACCTTTGTTCATAATTTTCTCCTTTTAAATATCTAATATAACTACAGCTGTACAAACCAAGTCATGGGTTATCGACACTTGTCCGATCTCTTTTCCTAAATAATATAAATGTGGGCTTCCATCTATATTGTGCAACAACTCTATTTTTCTAAATCCAATCGTTTTATCATTCATCGCTTTTATAAAAGCCTCTTTACAAGCAAAATGACTGGCGATAAATTCTTTTTTGTTCTTGCAAACCTCATACTCTTTTTTTTCATTTTCAGTTAGTATCTTCTCCAAGTTTTCAATCATACTATCGGTCAATCTTTCTAAATTGACATTATCTATTCCTATTTTAAGCATCTTTTTTATATGTGACTATCGAATTTGGAAAACTTGCTAGATTCTTCAAAAATTGAATGAAAAGACCCTTTTTAACTTTTCTTGTTGCCATAATCAAAGATGGATAAGCCATATGATTGGCATAAACATCAATAGTTTTCAACAAAAACTTATCCATATTACCGATATTTTGACAATTTTTACCATAGTAAGATTTCAAAACAACATCCAGATACTTTTTATCAACATTCTTCTCCAATGAGAATATGTAATCATAAAGCTCTTTTTTCAAACTTGCAATGTCAAATGCTTTAAAAACAGCAACTAAATAAGCATCTTCGCTTCCTTCTACAAGTGAAATTCTCACAACATCCTCAACAATTCTTTTATCTCTCATCTCAGAGACAAATTTAGAATTTTTACCAAAGAGAAATTCTCCCAAAAGTTCATAAAATGAGAAAAGATCGGAACCAAATTGATTGAATAACTCTTGACGTGGTAAAAATTTAATACCTATGGAAACCAAATTCTCTTTGAGATTTTCGAATTCCTTGATCAAACTTGATTTATTTGTTGTTCCATAGTTTTCATCTAATTTGAAAAGTGTCTCAGTCTCTTTTTTGAAGTTATTCAACAATTTCAAACTTGCGACATATTTACTAACTTGAAGTGGTTCAACATTTCCACTTACAATCAATGTCATATTGTTTGTTTGGTAATATTGATTGAAGAATTTCTTCAAAGTGTTCAAATGAACACTTTTTATATCTTCATAATTTCCAAAAACACCTTCTTTAATCAAACTTTTTTGATACAAACAACGACGGGTATCATCAATGATACTGTTGACTGGATCTTTATAATACTCATCAAAATTCTTGTAAAAATTCAATTTTGTCTTTTCGACGATCTCCTCGGTAGCGACAAAATTTGTTGTCATCTTCAAAAGTTCATCAACATAAAAATCAAAGTTTGGTTCATATCCTTCAATCTCGTAGTAGGTGTAACTTTCCTTCACTGTTGTTTTCAATGAAGCTAAATGGCTTTTCAATATATCATCGATATTACCGTAAGGTGTATTTTTCAAAACCATGCTTAAAAGCATTGCCATACAGGAAAAAATCTTGGTATTTTGAATTTTTTCAGCAGTGTTGTAACTACCTTTGGAAACATATAAACCAACTCGAAGTGCTTTACTTTTGAAAGGAATAACAAGCAACTTCAATTTGTTTGGCAAAATTTCTTCATACAAATTTACATTTAAATCAGGGTAAGGAATTTTCTTCATACATTATTTCTCCAAATATATTGAACCCACAATCTTTATAAGGTTCGTTCTTTTACGAATATCGTCTATGGTAATCTCATCCAATGTCTCAATTGTCTTTGTTAAATCAGTTGAAATATTCAACAACTTCCCTCTAACAATGTAATCATCAAAAAGATAGATATCATCGAACTTTTTCAAATAATGAATTTTCAATTCATTTTTAACAATTTCAAAAACATCTTGTGTGAGATAATCTTTCAAATTCAAAATCACACTTTTAACTTTCTTATCGATATTATCGATTTCAGATTTATCTTCTATGTAAGATTCATAAATAATCAAATTACCTTTATAAAGAGTCTTCAAGGAAAATCTTTTCGGAAGTAAATATTGTGTTGGTAAATTCTTGTTGAGAACTAAATTTAATAATCTTTCGATAAACTCACCGATCAAAGTGAGTTTTGTTGTACTGAAACTGTCGATGGTGAATATACATGAGTAAATATTTGAACTTACATTCTCACTTGTTTTTAAAAACACATCATCTTTTACAACAAAATCCCCAGAACGTAAAGCTTGAATTAAAGGAGTTGGTTTGTATGTATCATGAATATATACTAAACAATTTGCATTGCAGTCACCTATGTAATCAACCAAAACTTGTGCATTTTTGATAGCTTGTTTGACATTTGTCATATCGATCTCTTTTAAAGATAAAAATTCATCAGTTGTTCCATACTTGTAATTACCATATGACAAATTCGGTAAGAAATTAAGATGCAAAGCTCTTTCCAAGATGAATTTATCAGTTTGTTCATACCTTCTGATATCTTCAACATTATCTTTAATAACCTGTTTAAAAGCTTCGCTATTTCCGTTATAACCATTTGAAAGAAGGTTATTTATCATTCTAGCTGCTTCAAGTTGAACGTTTCTAAAACCTTTGCAATATCTATTCTGCAAAGATTTGATTCTCACAGTTAAAACATAATCAAAATCAGTCTGTCTTAAATTGTAAGTTAAAGTAGCACCGTATAAATCTTTAGCTAATTTCAAGGAGAGTTTTCTCTCACTGTTGTAGATCAAACTTGATTTGATAATAAGATCCATATATGTTTTCAATGCACTTATACATGTATCTTTTTTATTAATCAAATATGTGACACTTAACAAATCGGAATTGAATCTCTCCTCATCCAAAAAGACAAGATTCTCATTTTTATAAGTTTGCTTGTTCTTATTTTTCATATTAATCCTCCAAAAATTCCTCATCCGAATCAACGTCTCTTATTGTTTGAATTCTATTGAAACGTTGATCAAATTTCGGATATCCACCAAATTTGGTCAAATAATTGGTAACTCTAGAAATTTCATTATTGTTCAAGAAAGCGGATTGACATCTGATCAAAGATTTATGACCGGGAATTCTTGCTAACAAGTCTCCTTTACCAACCAAAGTTTCAGCACCAATCTCATCGATTATTGTACGTGAGTCAATTTGTGAGGAGACAGATAGTGCCACTCTTGCTGGGATGTTAGCTTTGATATCACCTGTGATAACTTTAACAGAAGGTCTTTGTGTTGCAATGATCAAATAAATTCCACAAGCACGAGCTTTCTGAGCTAATCTTTGAACAGAATATTCAACATTATCTGGATCTTGGGAGATTAAATCAGCAAATTCATCGATGATACATACAAGGTTTGGCATATCAACAAGAGTCTTATCATTTTCAATTTTCGCACGATATTCTTTCAAATTGACACATTGATTAGCTGATAATAAGGAGTATCTTCTTTCCATTTCATTTACCAATTCATTCAAAATTGCAGTAGCTTGATTGATATCATCAACGATCCTACAGAATAAATGTGGAATATTTTGATATTTTGTAAATTCAACTTTCTTAGGATCTATCAAAATTAGTCTTAATTGGTCTGGATAGTTTCTCATAATTAATGACATGATAACTTGATGGATGAAAACAGATTTTCCTGAGCCTGTGGTACCAGCAACAAGTAAATGTGGTAAATCATCCAAATTACAAGTGACAGTATTACCATCGATATTTGTTCCTAATGCGATTGTCAATGGATTTTGTTGTTGTTGGAGTTTGTTGAAAACACTCTTAAATGGAACGATCATCGGTTCAGCATTTCCAACTTCGATACCAGAAGTGTCTCTTCCTTCAACGACTGTTTCAACACGGACTGATTTATCACCTCTTAAATACATCTGCAATTCTTCGACGCGGCTGGCCATGGTTGATATTCTCACACCTGGACTTGTTCTAATATTGAAACGAGTAACAGCTGGTCCAACTGTAAATGATTCAACACGAGCATCGATCTTGTAATCTGAGAAAAACTGATTGATTCTCTCCTGCTTTTGGAATGATGTTGTGTTATTTATCTCATACTTACCGAATTCCATGTGGTCTTCAAGTAAAGATAAAGGTGGGAAGGCGTAACGTTTTTTCTCCTCTTGTGCAGTTTCAGTAACTGTTGGTTTGATATTAACTTTCTTCTCTACAACAACATCATTTGGGAAGCTTATTACAGGGTTCTGTCTTTGTTGATGTTCTTCTATTATCTTGTCATAGTCGATTTGCTGTTTGGCTTGTTTGGTAAGTGGAATATCATTCTCATAGATATTTATATCTTCAGCTTTCTTTCTTTGTTCAACTTCAGGAATTTTTGTATTACTGTAATTGGAATAATCAATCTTAACTTCCTTACCGAAGAGATTAGTTTCATTTTGCTGTTTACCTAAATTGCGAGCATAATTGTTGAAATCTTCCTCATTTTTGAAATCGATATCCTCTTCATCTTTAATCTTATGTTTGCCAAATAGGAAGCTGAATAAACCACCTTTCTTCTTTTTCGGTTCTTCTATATACTCATTTCTTTTCAAATCAACTGGACAAACTGGGTAATCTTCGATATTTGAAGAAAAACGAGTTCCGTTCTTTTTGTAATTTTGTTCTTCTACTGCTTTTTTAATTTCATAGTTGCTAGTTTGAAGTTGTGGTTGTTGATTTTGAATTTCAACTTCAGAAGGTACTTTACTATTTTTCTTTTTGTTCTTAATTTCATTCTTCACTTCAGTAACTTCAGTAGGAGGTACTTGATTTACAACTTGTTGTTGATAATTTGGAGTTTGAGGAATGTTCCCATTCATCATGTTTGGACTCATCATATTAGGATTCATCATGTTCTTATAATACATATTTTGGTTGTAATAATTTGGGTTATTCATGTTATTGTTGTTGTAATTACTGTTCACAGGAGTATATTGATTCTCATTGTTGGCACGATGATCGTATTTTTTGTTTTTTAAAACATTCAAAATAGGAAGAACTACCAAAAATATACCTAATAAACAAATAAGGATGCTCACAATAATAGCTAGAGCATAATTGTCATTTATAGTCATCAAACCGACAAACAAATTACCAATTAATCCACCACCAAGATTTCCGATTTCACTACTATATGACAATTTAACTTTATTATTTGTATCAGTTAAAAATGACATAGTGGAATTTATAGAGTCGATAAAATTCACCCCTTGTGTCGAGGATGAATAAACAGTTGGATGGATATGGAATGAGCTGAACATCAAAACGGCCAAACTTATTAAACAGATACCACATACAGTCAAAATGATGTTCTTTCTAGTTTTCTTAGTTTTTTTCAAATTTATATAAACTCCAATGAACATCAAAAATGCATAAACAACAAAGAACATAAATCCGAACAAATAAGCAAAACTGAAAGTGAAAAATCCACCTATTGGATCAAAGTTCAACAATCCATCTATCGAAAATAAAAAAAGGAATGCTGCTAAAAGTATCTTGATTGTTTTCTTATTTTTGTTTTGTGATTTTTCCTGTTTTGTCAATTCTGTATTTTGCATCTTATAAAACCTCAATTCAAACTATTTTATTTTAACATTTATATATTTATATATAAAATAAAAGAAATTGAAAATGCGAAAAAAAGAAAAATAGAAAAAGATAGAATATGGATCGTTATTATTTCAATATACATGTAAGATTCAAATAAAAATAAAACAATTTAGATTTATAAATAAAAATTGTTTAATCTATTTTATATTTTATTTTAAATAGTTTTTAATTTGGGCAAAATGTTGTTAATATAAATTTCTAAAACGAATTTATTTCGTATTTCTTAATTTGAATTTTGTTTTTCAAATAGGAAAAACCATGATACATCACATTATTTTTTCTTTTTAAAGTTTGAAATTTTTAACTTTTTAAAAAATAATAAAACAAGTTTTCAAATAATATAGAAATAAAGAAAAATAATATTTATTAATATATTAAATATTGTTATAATTATTTAGTTTTTTGAGGAATATAAATGATAAATTCAGAAATAAAAAAGACAAATACAGAAGAGAATTTTTTCAATGAGCTTTATAACATTTATGTAAATTTCGACTCATTAACATTCAATTTAACTACAAAAAATAAGGTAGATGAGCTTTTGAATGTTGATAAATATTCTGTTTATAGTTTGATTTTCAAATTAATTTCTGAGAATGATCTTATCAAACAAAGTGAACTTATTTCATATGTCATTTATGATTTTTTAAAAAATGACAAAAAACATCAAAAACTTAAAAATCTCTTGAAGTACAGAAATTTTTACAATTTAAATCTTGCTAATTTCATCTATCTATGTTCCGAAAGTACACTTTCAATTTTAAAAAAATATCTAAAAAACGCATTTACTAAAACCAAAAAGCAAATTACGAATGATTTGTTCTTCCAAAAACTTGTAAAAGAGAAACTTAATCTAAACGAAAAACAAATTCTTAACAAAAACTTTTTTTGTTATTCTAATGAAAATTTGAATAATAATCCAACTTTAAAAGCAAAACTAAAGGATATCTTCAATCAATATCTAAGTAAAACGAACAATTTACCAATTGAAAATCTCTTAAATATCTCACACTTAAATATCGATAGAACATTGTTCCTAAAAACTATAAATGCGAGCGAAGAATTTTATAAACTTTTATATGAACATCTCAAACACTGCAACAAACAAAAAACTAATCTTTACATTAAAAACATCGCTCAAACTACTAAAAACTATCTCAAACAGATACAACGTGCAAAGATACCTATAATCAACCAAGACTATTTGATCTGCATAGAGAATTACACAACTAACAATGATGAACTTCTCTTCCAACTTCACTTTCTTTTGCAAAACCAGCCCGATAAATATTTTTTCTACACTAATACAAGTTTAATTCCTATTTGTTTTGATAAAAACTTCATAGAAAAAAGCTTATCCAATTTATTGAAAATCAATTGCTTTGATATAAACTGCTATAAGAAAGTTCTAAAAGAGAATACGAATAACAAGAAGGTTATTATATTTGTAAAAAACAATGTAAAACTTATCATAAATACAATATTAAAAGAGATTCAAACTATGAATTATAAATTCGAAGTTTATGTTGTAAATATAAATTCTCAAATAACTTCAAGCTTACATTTCCAACAATTTTATGACAACTTAACTTATATTGAAAACATCGATGAGACTTTCATCGATCTTATTAACAACAATTACACAAACATTACATTTTTACAAAAGTACTTAAACACCTTACCTAAAACAAAAATTAACTTTATAAAAAAGGAGATACTATGAAAAACATAAGAAATATCGCTATTATCGCACACGTTGACCATGGTAAAACAACACTGGTTGATCAACTTTTAAAATTCTCAGGAACCTTCAGAGAGAATGAACAAGTTGGTATCAGAGTTATGGATAACAATGATATTGAAAAAGAAAGAGGAATCACAATTGTCTCAAAACCAACCGCTATCAACTACAAGGATTACAGAATAAACATTCTTGATACTCCAGGACACGCCGATTTCGGTGGAGAAGTTGAAAGAATTATGAATATGGTCGATGGTGTTATTTTGGTTGTCGATGCATTCGAAGGCACCATGCCACAGACAAGATTTGTCTTAAAACAAGCTTTGGAATACAAATTAAAACCTATTGTTGTTGTCAACAAAGTGGATAGACCAAATGCTGACATTCAAAAAACACTCGATGAAGTTTTGGAATTATTCATAGAATTAGGTGCTGATGACTCTTTACTTGACTATAAAGTTATCTTCTGTTCCGCTTTGAAAGGAACATCCTCATACAGTATGGACTTAAACACCCAAAAAGAAGGTATGGATCCTATTTTTGAAACCATCATCAATGAAATTCCATCCCCTAATACTGATGCAAATGCCCCATTCCAATTTCAACCATCTTTGTTAGATTACAATGACTATGTCGGTAAAATTGGTGTCGGTCGTGTCGAAAGAGGTACTGTTCATGTCGGTGATATTGTCACATGTATGAGACTTGATAACACAAATAGAAATTTCAAAATACAGAAATTGTACGGTTACATCGGATTACAAAGAGTTGAAATAGAGAAAGCTGAAGCCGGTGACATATGCGCTATTGCTGGGCTTTCAGATGTCAATGTTGGTGAAACTATCTGTGATCCAGCAACTCTTGAAAAACTTCCTCCATTGAGAATTGATGAACCTACAATGCAAATGACATTTGCTGCTAACCATTCCCCATTTGCTGGAAAAGAAGGAAAATTATTAACATCCAAAAAAATCGAAGACAGATTATTCAAAGAATCTCAAAAAGATGTCAGTTTGAAATTCATATCTCTTCCTTCTTCAGAATCATACTTAGTTACTGGAAGAGGTGAATTGCATCTTTCCGTTTTAATTGAAACTATGAGAAGAGAAGGTTTTGAACTTCAAGTTTCTAAACCTGAAGTTATCAAAAAGGAGATCGATGGTGAAATTTATGAACCATTTGAAGATTTACAAATTGATGTCCCAGATCAATATGTTGGAAAAGTTATGGAATTGTTAGGTGACAGGTTTGCTGAACTTATTAATATGAATTCAGAGAATGGGCAAACAAGAATCAATTATGTTATCCCTTCAAGAGGTTTAATATCTTTTTCCTCCAATTTCATGGTTTTAACAAGTGGATATGGTATCGCCAACCATTCCTTCAAAGAATATCGTAAAGTGATACCACAAGTCATTGGTAAAAGAAAACTTGGAGTTCTTGTGGCAACTGATACTGGTATGGCCACTGCTTACGCTTTGAAACATACTGAAGAGAGAGGTCAGATGTTCATAACTCCTGGTGTTGAAGTTTATGAAGGTATGATAGTTGGTGAAAACAAATACGCTATGGATATGGGTGTCAATGTTGTTCAGACAAAATCTTTAGGAAACCAAAGAAGTGCAAACAAAGATTTCACCGTAGTCTTAAAAGCGGCTAGAAAGATGTCCTTGGAAGATTGTTTGGATTATATTAATCATGATGAACTACTCGAAGTAACTCCATCATCTTTAAGAATGAGAAAGAAAATTTTAAATCTATCTGAACGTAAAAAATATGAAGCACACCACCCAGAAGAGTACAAATAAGTAAATAACATATAATATTAATATGAAACAGAAAAATGTCATCGGTTTAGACTTAGGTAGTCAAAACACCATCATATATAACGTTATAGAAGATTTGGTAGTTTTTAACGAGCCAACAATCATAGCTAAAAACAAGCAAAATAACCAGATTTTAGAAATTGGATACCTTGCTAACAAACTTGAAGGACGTAATCCTTACAATATAAAAATATCAAAATTTGTTAAAAATGGTTTACTTCACAACCGTGAAGATTGTTTGAATTATCTTAAGTTTGCTATATCATCTATGCATTTGGAAAAACTTGTAAGAAACTCAACATTGATTTTAGCTTGTTCCGATGATTTAAGTATGGTTCATCAGGAAGCCTTGATTTCTATTTGTAAAGATCTTGATATAAGTTCAATTTATATGGAATCAATATCTAAATTAACCGCTTTAGGAAGTGGTTTAAACATTTCAAATATGCATGGTAACTTAATTGTAAATATCGGTAGTGGCTCAACTAATATAGGTATCATCTCCTCAGGTGAACTAGTCAAAGGTAAAACTATACCTATTGGCGGTGACAATTTCGATATTGAAATTGTTAGATATATTAGAAACAAGTGGAAAACTAGAATTGGTTTAAAAACAAGTGAACAGATAAAAATCAAGATAGGAACTTTGGATGAAACACAAGAGGAAAAATTTATTGAAGTAAAAGGTCAAGATTTGATAACTGGATTGCCACATAGTTTTGTAATTTCTAACAAGGAACTTATAAATCCATTGACAAAGGTAGCTAACGACATCATATTTGAAATTCAACAAGCTTTGGAGGATGTTAACCCAGAATTAATTAGCGATATTTCAACGAACGGTATCACTATAAGTGGTGGTTCAGCTTTATTGCAAGGATCAAGAAAGTTTTATCAAAAATCATTGCATTTACCATCATTTACTTCACCAACCCCATCATTGAGTGTTGTTAAAGGAATGAAGGAATTATTAAATCAAGCTAAATATAAGGAGATATAAACTATGTTAATTGATGAAATTAAAAAAGCTAATATTAATGCTATGAAACAGCGCAATTTACCAATTAAAAATATTTACTCACTCATAATAAGTAAATATCAGTTATTAAAGACTTCCAATCCCGAATTGGAAATAACAGATGATGATATTTTGAAAATTATCAATAAAACAATCAAAGAATTGCAAGATGAATACAATATGTACCATAGCAATAACAGATTAGAAAAAGCAGAAGAAATTAAATCACAGATGGCTGCACTACAAATATATTTACCTAAAATGCTAACAGATGACGAAATCAGAAATATCATTTCAAATTTACCCGATAAATCCGTTAAAAGTATAATGACTCATTTCAAAGAAAATTATAAATCCAAAGTTGATATGGCTTTAGTCAATAAAATTAGCAAAGAAAATTTATAAATTTATTTTACTTTTGAATATCAATCATTAAAGTTATTATTGTTGTTGTTTCACTTTAATAACTTTTTTTTATTTGTATAAACTAAAAAACTGGATTTTAATTATTCTAATGAAAAATTATATTTATAACAACTTCATTTTCTATTAATAAGTTTTTATTAAAAAACGATAATTTTAGAATTTTCTAAATTTATAAATTTATCGAAGGTTACTTCCTTCTAATAAGCCTACATCAAGGCCGGTTTCGTTCTCATATTTACTCCAGTAGCGGATGTCGAATTCAGAAAGCGGAACGTTATCACGACCGAC
>CALVKB010000028.1 GCA_944332485.1 uncultured Bacilli bacterium
GACAAAAAAATAAATAATTTGCTTGATTATGAGTTCTAATACACTGTATTTTTGCTATCAAATGCGGAAGTCAGGAAATATACAAATTTGGTTTGTCAAGTTATTTTTTTGATTTTTTCGGTGTCGTAGTTTTTGTCGTAGTTGCAGTTTTATTAGTTGCATTTTTTGATTTTGAAACAGGCTGTTTTGAAGCTGTGGAAGTCTTAGTTAAATCCTGTGTTAGTATGGTATCTTTCTCTGATGCTTTAGTTTGTTGTTGAACTGGCTTTTTAATCTCTACAGTTTGTTTACTTGCAGTTGTTTTAGTTGAATTATTCTTCAAGTTTTGCTTTGTTATTTCATTTGTTGAACTTCCAACTTTAAACTTGTTGCTAGAAGTGTTATTGTCAATTTTTGTGTAATTATTAGAGTTTATAGCTTTAGTGTCTTTATTGATAGTCACATTTGTCAAATTAGATAATTGTTTCTTTTGTAATTGAACGTTGTGAAGTTTTTGTAAGAAGACAGGTATGACAAACGGTGATGCACGATAATTGAATAAACCATCCGCAAGTTGTCTAACTAATTTCGGATCAGTTATGTATTGTCTTTTCTTCTCATCGGATAAATTTTCAATTCTTTCGATGCAATTTAAAAGATTGTTCAATTGCTTCATCTGAATCCTGTTGTTGTACCAACTGGTGCTGATAGTTGTTATTGCAGATAAACTTGGAATTAAAATATTGATCAATGTCGTGATGAAATCATCATTGAAACTCACAGCCATCACGATTATAAGAACACAGAAACCTATCCATATTGTTAAAAAGAAAGGTTGAATAAATATGTACATGTCGTAATCATGTTTGACTTCTTTTTTGATGTATTCATATTGAGCAGTACTCTCATTTAAAGTTTTTTTCGTTTCGGGATAGATGTGGTTCAAGTACTTAGGTTCATTTTTTTGTGATACTTGAGCATAGCGATCTATATAAGATTGACTGACTGGCCTTAAAATTGATTTGTTAGCAGGATTTTTGAAAACATAAGCTTCGTATCTATCTTGCAATGCGCAACCTTCATTGTGCATTCTTGTAACATAAAACCCCATGACAATTCCTATGACAATGATAGCACCAGAAATAAGATTAATGTAAGTTGAAGCACTATCTTGAACAGCAGTGATGGAGCCTTCATCTACTTCTGATGTCCATTTGATTATGACACCGAGATATCTGTTTAAAATAGCAGCTAAACAAATAAGAAAGGATAGAGCAATCATAAAGTATTTAATCACTCTTTCCATCGTGAAACACTTAGTTGAAGCTCTAAGCAACTTCAAGGCGGTTTCATCGTTCTGCCTTTCTAAAATTGTTTGTGTTTCTTTCATATTTTTTTATTATATAAAAAATAACATTATTTAAACACTTTTTTCTATTTTCTTAAATTTTCAATTTCATCAAGTTTGAAGTGAAAAAAACTATTGAAATTTAGATTAAAAGCGCAATATTTTTATTTTTAAAGAATGAAAAAAATAAACATATTTTTTACACTTTTTCAAAATTGTAAAAATTTATATATATTAAAAAAAACGCCTTTCATCATCTAAATTGTTTCAAAACAATCCAAAAATTATTTTATTTCGTGTAAGCGTTTTCCGCATAATTATATAATTAAATTGATAAATATTTATTTATCTCTTTTTTGAAATTGATGAAAGGAGTCAAACAATGAAAAAAAGATTTTTAACAGTAGCAACAGTTGCTCTCATGTCATTGGGTGCTGTTTCTACGTTAGCAAGCTGTAATGGCGGTGGTGATACTTCACAAACATCTTCTGTTACAGATGGTTCAAATCCAGGCGGTGAAACATCATCCACAAGACTTGAGACCACAACCGGTTCAGGTGTTAACTCATTTGACATGTATGTTCCAAATGGTGAATTTGATCACACACGTTTGTTAGTAGAAGCTTTTAATGCAAAAGTTGCTGCTAAAAGAGAAGCAGATCCTTCATTCCCAGATTTATCAATCAAATTGAAGATGATTGATATGTCAGAAGGTGATGTTGGTAATGTCTTCAATACAAGTCCTGAAAGCTGCCCATTATTCTTACACGTTCCAGGTAACAATGCAAATGACTGGGCAAAAAATGACAAGTTAGTTTCATTCGGTGATACATCAGGTGTTGTATCAGCAGTTAATGGTGAAGCTTTGAATGTTCCTGAATTGGCCTATGTTACATCAGGTGGTGCAACATATGGTGCTGCATTCACAGTTAACACATTCTTCTTGATCTACAACAATAAAGTTTATAGTGCCGAAGATGTCGTTTCAATTGACAAGATGGAAGCAGCATTGAAAGAGTACAATTCAACTCATACAGCTGAAGAACAATATGACTTCGGTTTAGGTATGGACTTCGGTAACGGTTGGCAAATGCAATCATTCTTCTTCAGAGCGGGCGTTAAACTCCAAGGTGAAGATGGTACTGATGCTTCAACAAACGGCTTCACAGTTCACGCTGATCAAGTCGTTTTAAATACTCAAGACATGATTTACATGCTTCAACATAACGTTGATAAAGGTACGGGTTCAACTGGTCCATTCTCATATGCTATTGCTGACGCAACAGCTATGGATGTCAAAGCAAACGTTTCAGTTGCTTCATATGTCTCAGGTACATGGGATATTGATAAGATTGCTGAATCAGTTGGTGGTATCGAGAATGTTGGATGTGCAATCCTTCCTGAAATTTACACAGCTGAGTCAGTTGAAGCTGGTACACCAGAAACATCACCTTGGCCAATGATTCAAGACTACAAATCAATCGTTTTGAACAATTCAATTTACAAGAACTTAACAGAGGTTCAAAAACAAGCAGCAAGAGAATTCTTCTACTTCATGTTCACACCAGAAGGTCAAGCAAAACGTTATGAAGGTTCAACAATTACTCCAGCCCTTGCTGAAACACCAATCGAAACAGAAGCAGCTTTGAATTATGTTGCTAATGAAGCTATTTTAGGTGCAGCTTCTGAAAATTCATTTATTCAACCATCAACAACTGGTTGGAACTCATATTGGGATGGTGCAACTGCTTTCTATGCAGACTACATCGGTACTTCTATCGGTACAGATGGTAAAGCCACAAAATTAGCAACATCCAAGAACGATGTTTGGGATAAAGTCTCAAATCACGCTGCAGGTTCAACATACTACAACAACATCAAAGAAGGTGTTGCTGCAATTGCCAAACTTATTGAGCCAACTGCAAACTAATTTGAGGAGTTGATAGAATTTAGATAATTTAATATATAGATAATAGAGGTGGAAGGTAAGATTTTCTTGCCTTCCGTTTCTTCATATTAATTGATAGGAGAAAAAAGATGAAATATGCAGACTATATAAATCTCACTCCTAAAGATCAGGCACTGTATAGAATAAACACCTGGTTTAAAAATTTCGGCCATAACTTCGTTCAGTTCTGGATCAACTTATGGCACGGTATAATAAATCTTTTTAAGAAAATTGGTCGATCCTTTAAAAAGATTGGTTATGCATTTGTTCGTGGTGACATCTATACAAAATTGTCGTTCTTTTTTTTAGGCGTAAGTCATATTAGAAGAAAACAAATCATCAAAGGTATCTTGTTTTTGTGCGTTGAGGCTTTGTTTATTTTCTATATGGTTATGACTGGCGCTTCAGCTATCGTTGGTTTGATCACTTTGGGTGTTCGTCCTCAGATGTTCGGATGTTCAAGTTCAAACAATCTGTACAATCTTGATTTTGATGGTTTAAGTATCACAGATTTGAGATTCTTAACCTCATCTAGCGCTTCGTTATTCTGTCAGACGTATACTGGAGATGCAAGTTATGTTACATTCGCAGGAGACAGATCACAATTGTTATTGTTATTTGGTATTCTTTGCGTTATTATCATTGTTTTATTTGTCGCATTCTGGGTTTCAGTTGTCAATGATTCTATTAAAGTTCAAGAGAAAGCTGAAGCTAGAATACACAACAATACATTTTTTGAAGATATCAAAGAGTATTTGGATGGTAAATTCTACAGAACGCTTCTTTTCTTACCAGTTTTGGGTATCGCAGTATTTACCTTGTTGCCTATTTTCGATATGATTATGATGGCATTCACCAACTACGATTTAGCACACTCTGAGCCAAAGATGTTCGATTGGGTCGGTTTACAAAACTTCGCCTCGATTTTCACACAAACGGGTGCGTCGTCCTTTGGTTATACCTTCTGGCACGTCTTGGGTTGGACGTTGATATGGGCATTCTGTGCTACATTTATCAACTACTTCCTCGGTATGATCGTTGCTATGATCATCAACAAAAAAGGTATTCGTTTTAAAGGATTGTGGAGAACTTTGTTAGTTTTATCAATCGCTATTCCACAGTTCGTCTCATTGATGGCTATCAATAAATTCCTTTCACAAGGTGGAATAGTCGAAGGTTTATTATACGCTATCGGTTATTTGAAAAATGGTCAATCGATTCAGATTTGGCAAAATGCAACTTCGGCAAGAATTGCAATCATCGTCATCAATATTTGGATCGGTATTCCATACACTGTTTTGAGTGTTTCAGGTATTTTGTTAAATATTCCTGATGATCTTTATGAATCTGCACAGATCGATGGTACAAGTCCATTTAGAACGTATACAAAGATCACATTACCATATGTTATCTTCGTTACTGGACCTTCATTGATCACAACTTTCGTTGGAAATATCAATAACTTCAACGTTATCTTCTTCCTTTCTGGAGGTGGTCCGGATACTTTGGATTACGCCAGTGCAGGTAAGACAGATTTGCTTGTTACATGGTTGTACACATTGACAGTTAATAAATCTAACTATTCAATGGGTTCTGTTATCGGTATTTTAGTCTTCGTTGTTTGTGCTACATTATCATTGATCGCATATAGAAACACATCAGCTTATAAGAATGAGGAGACTTTTGCATAATGGAAAACTTATTAACCTTACAAAACAAGAGTAAAAAGTTTGCTTCCATGAAAGGTAGAAGAGCTCTTGTTAATACGTTGATTTATATATTCCTTACAATTTTGTGTATTGTTTGGATTATTCCTATTGTTGGAATTTTGTACACCGCATTGAGAAATGAAGCTGGTATGTCAAACCTTTTGGTTCCACCAAACGGTTTTACCTTCAACAACTTTATCAAACTTTTTGCGGATCCAGAATTCACTTCAATTTATCCTTTCGCTAAATACTTGCTCAACACGTTGTTGGTCGCACTTTGCACGATGTTAATTTCCACATTGTTCGTATTGAGTGTTGCTTATACTATGAGTAGACTTCGTTTTAAAGCAAGAAAACCTATGATGAACGTCGCATTGATCATGGGTATGTTCCCAGGATTCATGTCGATGATCGCTACATTCAACATCTTGAAGATGTTGGGTGTTGATGGTACCTTGATCGCTTTGATTATGGTTTATTCAGGTGGTGCTGGTGCTGGTTATTTGATTGCAAAAGGCTTTTTCGATACTATTTCAAAAAGCTTGGATGAAGCTGCAAGAATCGATGGATGTAACAATGCTAAGATCTTCTTTAAGATCATCATCCCATTATCAAAACCTATCGTTGTTTATACATTGTTAACTTCTTTCATGGGTCCTTGGGCCGATTACATTTTTGCAAGTTTGATCTTAGGAAGCCACACTGAGAATTACACTGTCGCAGTTGGTTTGTATAAGATGATTTCAGCTGTTGATACATTAGCAAGAAACTACACAGTATTCTTCGCTGGAGCGACAGTTGTTGCTATTCCTATTATGATTTTGTTCTTACTGACACAAAGATATTATGTATCTGGTGTTACAGGTGGTGCTGTTAAAGGTTAATCTATGGTTAAAGATTTTAAAGATTGCAATGTTTATGAGATATATCCCAACAATTTTTGTGACACAAACGAAGATGGTTACGGTGATATAAATGGTATTATCAAGAAACTTGATTATATTAAGAATTTAGGATTCAACGCTATTTGGGTCAATTCTCTTTATGAATCAAAGTATCTTGATGGCGGTTATGATGTCACAGATTTTTACAAAATTTCCCCTCGTTATGGAACGATGGAAGATTTTGAAAATCTCTTGAATGAAGTTCACAAACGTCAGATGCTGTTTATAATGGAATTGATTCCAGGTCACGCTTCAATTTATCATCCTGATTTTGTCAAATCAAGTTTACCAACTAAAAATGAGATGTCTGATCTATTCATATGGACGGATGATCCATGGTCTTGGTATGATGATTGTCAACTTATTAGAGGTTGTTATGATAGAAGTGGAGCATATGTTATCAATTTCTTCGCACATCAAGCAGCGATAAATTACGGTTACAATAAAATAACTCATCCTTCTTGGCAGATGTCATATAAAGATAAAAGAGTTCTCAAAGCCCGTTATTACCTTGAAGATATCATGCGTTTTTATTTAAAAAAGGGAGTTGATGGTTTTAGGGTCGATATGGCTGACTCTTTAGTTAAAAATGATGGAACAACAAAGGAAGCTACTATTTGGCTTTGGCAACAGATTCGTAAGGATCTGAAGAATGATTTTCCAAACTTTGTTATGACATCTGAATGGTGCGAACCAAATCAAGCGTTGCAAGCCGGATTCGATAGTGATTTTGTCTTAGATCATAATGACAACTTCTTACATTATCTTTTCCGTGAGAGAACCAAAGATGGAGAAAATATCCCTTTACTTCACAAATTTGAACAGAAATTGTTCAACAAATTTAAGAAAGATATCATCAATCGTTGCGATTGTGCAACACATTATAAAGGTCACTTAAGTTTGATAAGTGGTAACCACGACACTGAGAGATTAGCCAATTTCTTGACAGAAGAAGAGTTGAGATTGGCATATTTATTCTTGTTGACGATGGTCGGTGTTCCATATATCTACGCAGGTGATGAGATTATGATGTACCAAGACAGATCTTTAAGTTCAGTTGAAGGTGGATATCAAAGAACTGGATGCCGTACTCCGATGCGTTTTGATCATTCAAAAAACTATGGATTCTCCAATTCTGATAAGACTTATTTACCATCAAATGAACAAAGTTCAACCGTCTTGGATATGGAAAAAGATGAAAATTCATTGTTGAATTTGATCAAGAGATTGTTAGAAATTAGAAATGAAAATGAATCTTTGAGAGATGATAATTTCAGTTTTGTTGAACGAACATATTTTGCTTATGATCGCAACAATTTCAGAGTTTACATCAATTTGAAAACTGAGGATGTTGTCGTTGATTTGACAAAATATGAAGTTGTATTAAATGTTAATGATTGTTGTATTGAAAATGATAAATTGATTTTGAAACATCATGGTGGATGTTTATTGAAAAGGAAAGAGAACTAAAATTGAAAAAGTTAGGATTGATGCTTGTGTTTCCTTTGTTAATTGGATTGACAAGTTGTAAAGAACAAACCCCTTTTGAAAACATCAATATTGAATTTGGTGAATTTTCAGTTGAAAAGGACAAATTTGGTAATTACTATCATATATTTGTTCCAACTTTTCGTGATTCAAATAAAGATGGTATTGGTGATTTACAAGGTGTTATAGATTCTCTTGATTATTTAAGAAAGGAGAATAACCCTTATTATTTCAACTCCTTAGGTGTTGATGGTATTTACTTATCTCCGATTTTCCAAGCCCCTAGCTATCATAAATATGATGCGGTGAGTTATCTACAGATCGATGAGAGTTTCGGTAGTATGGAAACATTCAAAACTCTGATAAACGAAGCTCACAAACGTGGTTTGAAAGTCATGATGGATATGGCTTTCAATCATATTTCAACAAGTTCTGAGGAATTTAAAATAGCTGTTGACGCTTTGAAAAATGAGTCTGTTTGCAAAAATCCGGATTCTTTGAGTAAGAAGCCAACTGATAGTTGTATTTCTAAAGTCAAACAAGTCGGTTACTTCAATTTCTCCTCTGAAAGTAGCAATTTAGCTAATGCCAGTGCGAAAGTTGATAATACTCCTTATTATTACGAGACCTTCTCCGATGGTTCAAATATGGCAGATTGGAATTTGGACAACATAAATGTTCGTAATATGATCGTTGACGTTTTGAAATATTACCTTGATTTAGGAATCGATGGGTTCAGATTGGATGCTATAACAAGTTTTTACGGCAATTCCTCATCAGGTATAGGATCTTATGATGCTTTAGTCAAAACAGGGGAAGTTCTCAGTTTGATTCAAGATACAGTCAATTCATACGATGTGAATAATTATGTCGTAGCTGAAGGCCCTTGGTCAAATTCAGAAATTAAGGAACTTTACACTGATCCTGACAATTTTGAGAATAAACAGAATCTTTTGAGCGTGACTAATTTGGATAGTTACTTCTCATTTGACAACTCATTTAGAAATGTCAATAAAGGTAGTAATCGTATTGTTTCAAATCAACTCAATTTGAAAAATGGTTCATCCACTTTGGCTGAAAAACTCTCAAGACAATTTACTAACTATGAGTATCCTTATGATGAAAATACTCAACAAGGAGATTCTGATGAATTTATCCGCAACAATAAAGTTCAAGCCAATTTCCTTTCGAATCATGATATCGGAAGGATCGGTGGTAATTTTGTCAACAAGGCTAGCAATATGAATGAGATTGCTAAAGCTTCGAGTTTGAGAGCTTACAAGTTCTTCTATGGCGTGTACAATTTACAATATGGATCGAATTTTTTGTACTATGGTGATGAGCTTGGTATGACTGGAAACCCACAACAGAGCGGTGTTTCCTCCTATCAAGATACGATAGCTCGTCAACCTATGCTATGGACTGATGAGACAGTTCGCCCAACATTGGATATGATTCCTGTCTCTGATACTTCTGTTTTCGATACAAAACAGGAGACACTCGATCAGCTTGGAACGATGGATGAACAATTAAAAGATAAAAATTCACTTTTCAATTATCTTCGCGAGATGTATTACATCAAAGGCCATTTGCGTGATATTCAAAAACAGTTGGCCAGCGATGTTTCATACGATAACGAAACTGGATTGTTGACTTTCAAAAAAGGTGAAAATCTTAGAATAGTTATCAATTGTTCAGAAAACGAACAGAACTACGATTTAAGTAGTTTAGATTTAAATTCATTTAATTTAAAATATTATTTAGTAAGTGATTCAAGTGAGAAGGTAACTAGCTCACAGAATTTATTAAATATGCCACAGTATTCTATTGCATTCTACGTAAAAGGGGGAATTTAGTATGGCAGATGTAAAATTGAGCCACGTATACAAAGTGTACGATGGTAATGTTAAAGCCGTCAGTGACTTTAACATAGATATTAAGGATAAGGAATTTATCGTTTTCGTTGGTCCGTCAGGATGTGGTAAATCCACAACATTGAGAATGATCGCCGGTCTTGAGGATATCACCGCAGGTGATTTGTTCATTCAAGATCAGTTGGTCAACGATGTTCAACCGAAAGATAGAGATATCGCGATGGTTTTCCAAAACTACGCTTTGTATCCTCACATGACAGTTTATGATAATATGGCTTTCTCATTGAAGAACCGTCATATGCCAAAAGAGGAGATTAACCGTCGTGTTTTGGAGGCTGCAAGAATTCTTGATATTGAAGACTTCTTACAAAGAAAACCGAAAGCGATGTCTGGTGGTCAAAGACAGAGAGTCAGTTTGGGACGTGCAATCGTCCGTCAACCGAAAGTTTTCCTTTTGGATGAACCATTATCAAACTTGGACGCTAAACTCCGTGCTCAGATGAGAACCGAGATTGCAAAACTTCATAAGAAGCTTCAAACAACATTCATCTACGTTACTCACGATCAGGTTGAAGCTATGACCATGGGTACCCGTATCGTTGTTATGAAACTAGGTTTTGTCCAACAGATCGATACACCGACAAACTTGTACAATCATCCTGTCAACAAGTTCGTCGCAGGTTTCATCGGTACTCCTCAGATGAACTTCTTCGATGTCACATTACTTCGTGATAAGCAGAATGTCACCATAACATTTGAAGATAAACAACAATTGACAATGTCGATGCTCAACTTCTTCAAAGCCAATCCAAAATATCTTAAAAACGATATTCATTTGACCTTAGGTGTTCGTCCGGATGATTTACTTGTCACCAAAAATAAAGGCCTTGAGTTGATCGTCTCCGAGATTGAAGCTTTAGGTAATGAAACCTTACTTTACTGTGATTTAGCTCACGCTGTTATCAAAGATAAAGAGAAGATTGGTAAATCTTCGATCATCGTCAAAGTCGATTCACAATCCACCTATTCAAGTGGAGATAAGATCAAAGTTGTCTTGGCTGATAACAAGATCCATCTTTTCGATAACGATACTGAACAAACAGTTATGCCATACATCCCTAATTCCGCTTATCAAACAATCTCCTTCAAAGGTGATAAATATACGATTTTTGGTAAAACATACAAACGTTTCTCCGCTTGGAGAGATATCAAAGATGGAGAAAATTACTCCATTGAAATTCCACATAGTGCTATCGTTCCTGGTAAAGCATTCATTTTGAAAGTTGCCAGCTGTGAGAAAATCGATGAAAAGAAATACCTCGTTATCCTTCATAACGATGTTGATGATTCTTATTTGTCAGTTGTCACTGAGAAGGAATTTGCTGTCAATGATGATTTCAACTTCGGTTTGAAATATGCTGAATTGATCCTTGATCCGGAACTTAATTGCCCACCAGTCAAGAAAGAGTGCTCAATTTTAGGTACATTTGAGAAAGTCAAAGAGATCGACGATAGAGACTACAAACTTGTAACAAGAAAATCAAAATCCGAAAAGGAGAAGTTCAACACTGAGAAAGCTATCAGCAAATTCTACTTATCAAGTGAGGAGTTCGGTGCTAGTAAACAAGTTCATGAAACTGTCAAATCTTTGGTCAAGCAGAAACTTGAATCAAGTGAAGTTGATATTCAAAAATTGCTTGCTACTTCCGATAGTTTGAGAGAGGAAATCAAGAAACTTCAAACTTCCAAAGAATATAACGAAAGTTACTATGTGCAGAAAAAGCAGGAGTTACTAGCAAATGATCTTCTTATTTGTAATGCCAGCAATTTAGCATATTTGAACAGTTTGAAAGAAGCCAAACTCCAATATAAGGAATTCGACAAACTCAACGAAGAGGATAAGAAAGCCTGCATTGCCAATATCGAGGAAGTTGTAAGTATGTTCAACAAGGAAACTGAAGTTTGCTTGCAGAATATCACTCAAGATGCACAGATGATTCACAAACCTAAAGTTTTGCAAAAATTGCGTGCCAAACTTGAGAGAACATTCTATTCTCATCGTTTATTCGGTGATAAAGATGTCATCAAATACTTCAAAGATAAAATTGAAAATTACAAGGAAACTGAGAAGTATGTCCGTTTGATGAAACAAACTCCAAGTGAGATCTTCTCCGATAATCCACCAAGTGATGTTTCAAGTGCTGAAGTTTCCAATGCTAACATCAAGTTATATCATGAGATACTTGAAAAATACTTATTGACAATAAGCGCTACCGAATCATACGTCAGAGGTTTGTTCTTAGGTAATTCCACAAGATGGCATAAACAAGCCAACAACAACGCTGATGAATTATTTGAAAGCTACAATAAGTTGCATGATCTTATCGTCTCTGACTTTGAGTTGTGCGATAAAGTGAAAACTTCCGATTTCAAACTTAGAAAGATTCACAATTTCTACATCAATATCTGCAACACCAAATTCAAACTTTCTGATGATATGGTTGTCAGATTGAATAATATTGAAGGTAGTAAACTTCTTAAGAATAAATACAGATTCGTCATCAATCCAATAGTTAAGAATCTTCTTAAACCTTCAGTTAAAGCCGTTCAGGAGAACAATTTTGATGGTAAAGTTTTAACTTCCGATAAACAGAAGACAGCAGTTATGTCGAAATTGCCAGATCCTAATGTGGTTGTCGAAGATATGTCAACAACAGAGATAAGACAGATCACTAAAGCTGACATCGATGCGAAGATTGAAAATGTACAGGACAACACCAACATCAAACATAAATTACTTTCAATCGTCAATTATGATGTTCATACTTTCGCTCGTGTTGAATTCTTACCAGATTTCATCACTGAGGAAAATAAAGATAAATATGAAAGACAATACGCCGATATTGAGATCACCGGTTTGGATGTCGCCGATGACTACTACATCTCCGCTGATGTTAAATCCGGCTTTGAAATATTCACTCTCGATAGTAAGATTCGTATTGTTTAAAGGAGGTAATATAAATGTTCAGAAAAAGAAAGAAACTTTTCGCATTACCTTTGTTAGCTTGTTTGATGTTGACCAGCTGTTCTCAAGAGTCAACTAATGAAACTGAAACTGATTCTGAAGAAGTTATAGCATTCAAGGAATGGGCTGCTAATTTTACATACACCCAAGATGCTGGACCGGATGGAATCAAAGCATCTTTGGATAAAAATGATCTTGGTTCGACAGATGATACAATCATAATCACCTCTTATCGTGGCACTGATCAAGCTGAGATTGTCATCCCAGAAACTGTTAGAGGCAGTATCAAGATTGTCGGTTTTGATAGAACGGGATTCCAAAATCACACCGAGATTACAAAGATCACATTACCAGATACTATTGAAACTATCTCTGGATCATCATTCAAAGGTTTGACAAATTTAACTGAGATGAATCTTCCAAAAGATACGATTGTAGACTCTGGAAGCTTTGATAACACTCCGTATTTATTGGAAAATTACATAACTGAAACCTCAGATGGTTTGCATATTGTCAACAGCAATGCAATTTACAATGTTGATAAAGAGATTGTCGGTAAAAAACAGAATATCGTCATTCCTGATACGATCGTCTCAATTCCCGATGATTGTTTCTCCGATATCACCACTCTCAAATCAGTTAGTTTTCCAGCAAATTTGGAAAGCATCGGTGATAATGCATTTGATAATACCGGTTTAACAACTGTCCAATTACCAGAGACTGTTTATGAAATAGGTGCGAGTGCCTTTGCGAATATCCCTACTTTGGAAAGCTTTTCAACATTCGATGTAACTAACATAGAAACTGATACTTCAGAGTACTCTGATATCACATATGGTACTTCAACAAACAAAAGTATTTTGAAAAACTCTTTTGCTAACTTGAAAACAATCGCATATTCAGGAACTGTTAGTTTAAATGATTTATTAGGTAAACCAACCTCCGCTCAAAAAGAAGAGATGGTTCTTACTAACGTTTATTTGAATGGCGATACTATCATCTCATCTTGTTTGGAAGGTTTTTCGAAGATATCTACTTTGAAATTAGCAAACAGCGTTATCATGGTTGAGGATGAAGCTTTTGAAGATTTGGGTAATGTTACACAATTTTATCCAAATGGCGTTAACAATAACAGCCGTTTAAGTTACATCGGTAGTCATACAACAGATTCAACAAGTGGTAAATCAAGCTTGTTTACTTCCCCCTGGTACACAAGTTATGTTTCCGCATTGAGTGATGAGTATGTCGTTATCGGTAGTTCCTTGTATTCAAAAGTTGGTAATCCTGATTTAAACGATTTAGCTAATTACTCGATAAAAGGTTACTGCGATGACGTATTGAAAGGGATAAGTGCTGTCGATCAAACAACAGCTGATGATGTTTTGAAACTCTCATCAGCCTATGTCATCGGTAATAACGCTTTTGAAAATACCAGCGTTGAAACTTTGAATCTTGAAACAAACGGTTACTATGTTGGTCAAAACGCTTTTAAAGGTGTGACTACTTTGAAGAATGTCCTTTTAAACGACAATACAACGATAGAGAATTTAGCTTTCGCTGATTGTTACAACATTGAAGTTTTGAAAGCACCTCTTGAAAATACAACGCTCGCTAAGATCATCGGTACATACAAAGCTGAAACCCCATATATGTTGAAAGAATTGACATTGACAGAAAGTGTCACTACAATAGCTTCAAGTGCCTTCAAACAATGTACAAATTTGGAGAAAGTAACATTCCCTGATAATTTGATCACAATCAATGGTTACGCCTTCATGTTTGCAAATTTGAAAGAACTTGTGATTCCATATTCTGTTAAGAAGATCGGTCAATCTGCTTTTGCTAACAATAACAATTTAACAAGCGTCCACTTTGTGGATGTCAAAGTCGAATCAACAGAGAAAGATGTCACAGTTGATTATAACGATGAGGATGCTGTTGCTGCTCCTACCGGTTTACCAAATCGTTTGGAGATTCTCTCCAGTGTATTCTTCATGTGTAAGAGTTTGAGTGGAACATTCGTGTTACCATTTAGAATTCTTGCATTAGGTTCAAACTGCTTTGTTGGCACTAATATTGAAACTCTTCAAATTCGTTTGACCGATTACGATCGTTCATACAGAAGTTGTAAGAATTTTGAACCAACAACCGATACGAACACCGCATTGACATTCGATTTAGGTTTTGCTCAAATTTCATATGGTATTCCAGTAGGCGAACAAAAACCAATTGATGCTAAGTTAGAAGTTGTCGGTGAAGATACTCAATTTGTTACAAAATAAAATGTGAAATATATTTATCAAACAAAAGAGACTGATGTGTACCCCTAATCCTGGACAAAACTAGGAAAGGGGTATTTTTTGATGAAATACGATTTAAATTTTAAACTT
>CALVKB010000029.1 GCA_944332485.1 uncultured Bacilli bacterium
AAAGTCCTGTTAAGTTTGCTGATGAGAGCATCTAGATGCTCTCAACTGTGTGGTATAACTTTTTGTTACCAATGCAAATTTTATTATTTAAACATATAAACGTAGAATAAACATTTTGAAATAAAATAAACAAGTTGCTATCTTGTTTTAATATTTGATTTTTACAAAAACTTTATACGATCTTAAAAATTTTCAATTAAAAATTGAGTATTAATTTAAGTATATATAAAAATATAAAGAACTATTTTTTACAAACATTAGTCAATGTAAAATAAAAAATGAAATTTATTAAAGATATGTTCAATTTACTTAATTCTAATGATTATAATTTTAATATATGGAGGATTTATTATGTCTAGTAAAAAAGCAAAATCCAAAAATTCAATTTCATTGACTGTCACCTGTGGTGCAGTGCTAGCATTACTTGCAGCATTTTTCCTGCAGTTTGCACCAAACGTCGTTTTGGAAATAAGTTCATCTTACGTTTCAGACGTTAGCAAGGCTTACATCGTTGGTATGAATTCTTTATACGGTGGCCAATTAGCTTTTACCAATTCAAGTAGCGGTACTGGTGATGTTGTTACAACATTAGGAGAATTGAAATTTAACACAGCTAATTTCATCGGCTATTATTTGATATTAGGTGCTGCAGTGTTGATGAGTTTGACATTAGTTGGTAGCTTGAAGAAACTTAGAAAATTATTTTCATTTATAAGTTTGGGCTTAGCAGTTGCTGGTGCAGTTTTCTGCTTTATGACAAATGTATTTTTCAATCAAGTTAATGGCATTGAAAATATCGAAACAGGAATACTTAATATGAAATTTTTAACTGCCTGGGGTGCTATAGTCGCAGGTTGTTGCGCTGCTGCTGGTGGCGGTTTGAGTTTATTAAACGTCTTTGTTAAATAATTAATATTAGTTTTTATTCGATAAATCGTTTTTTATATCAGTTGTGGATATGTCTTTGGTTCTTGGAAGATAGATAACTTCACAATATTCTTTTAGGTAGTCAAATTTTCCTTCCCAATCATCACCCATAACAAAAACATCTATGTTATGTTTTTTAACATCGGATAATTTTTGATCCCAACTTGTTTCAGGAATAACTTCATCGACATATTTTATCGCTTCTAGCATCATTTTCCTTTTATCATAGGGAAAGAAGCTTTTCTTATTTTTCAGTTGGTTAAATTCATCAGTTGATAACCCAACAACAAGGTAATCACCCAATTGTTTTGCTCGTCTCAAAAGGTTGATGTGACCATAATGTAAAAGATCAAATGTACCATATGTCAGAACTTTTTTCATATATCTCCCCCTTTTATAAGAAATGATTTTCAATTTAATTGTAATTTTATATATAAGCGTATTTATATTTTAGATTTATTAAAAACTATTTATTTAAAATTTACTATATTTGTTTTATAATATTGAAGAGGTCGAAAGACCTTTTTTAATTATAAAAAAAGGAGGGTATTATGCCTAGAGATAAAGCTATTTTGGTTTGTACTGAGTGTTTTTCTCGAAATTATACCATCACTAAGAAGAAAAATGATGTTACTAAACGTCTAGTTCTTAATAAATATTGTCCAAGATGCAATAAGCATACTGAACATAGAGAAAGTAAATAAGGAGAAGATAGATGAATAAACTTGTTCGTTATTTTAAAGGTGTCAATAGAGAAGCACACAGAATCCGTTGGCCGATGAAAAAATTCTTGTGGACCAATGTCTTGGTTGTTGTCTCAATAGTTGTTATTTCATGTGTTGCAATTTTCTTGTTGGACTACTTCACATTGAAATTATTCCAAAATCTCAATTTCGGAATAGATTCATCTTCATCATCTTCAAGTTCAACTGTTGCTACATTAGTGACACTTTTTTATTCGATATTGTAATTAATTAGGAGGAAGATATAAATGGAAGATAATAAAGTTCAAGGCGTCAAACAATGGTATGTTGTTAATACTTTTAAAAACAAAGAGGACGCTGTAAAAGAATCTTTGGAAAAAAAGAAAAAAGCTTTGCATCTTGAGAACAACATTTTCAGAATCATTGTTGCAAAAAGAAAAGAAGATGTATTGGACAAAGAAGGTAAGCCTACTGGCAAAGTTAAAGAATTCAATTATTATGAAGGTTATATTTTTGTTGAAATGATCATGTCTGATGATGCCTGGTATGTTATTAGAAATACACCTAATGTCTCAGGATTCGTCGGTTCATCTGGTAAAGGTACAAAACCTTTCCCTATGAGAAAAGAAGACATCATCCCAGTTTTGAAACGTCTCAATCTTTTAAATGATGAGGATACAACCAAGTATGAGATTGGTGATCATGTCAAGATTGTCTCTGGTCCATTTGAAGGAACCGAAGGTCATATCGAAAATATCAACGAAGAAGCAAAAGAAGTTTCTATTGTTATTAGAATGTTTGGACGTGATATTTCACGTACAGCTGATTTTGCCGAAATTGAAAAGATGAAAGATTAATCAAAAGCTCTTCATAGAGCTTTTTTATTGCTATTATGTCAGAAGAATTAAATAAAAATGAAGATCAAAAAGATGAAGTTCAATTGATCGACAATGAAAAAAACGAAATAGTTAAAGTGAAGAAAAAAAGACTAGTTCTAAGGGAAACATTGATATCTCTTGGATTGATTGTCATTATTTCTTTGATTGTCTTTGTCATGGCGATAGTTAATCTTGATGAAGATTATTTTACTATTGCTAAGGATTATACATTCGCTACACCAATTTTCATTCATTGCTCTTATTTAGGAGTTATTATTGAAACTTTATTATGCTTGCTTTGTTGGATTATAAGGCCATCTTTGATCAAACCTTTTTTTAAGAAAAAAGTTTACATATTTTTGTTTTTACTGTTTCAAATATTAGGTGTCTTTGCCTTCATTCTGATGAATCAAATTTTGATTGTCAGTGCTTATAAAATCAACATGAATCAATTGTTGAGCCTTTATATTACAAGCTTGATTACATTAGCATATTCTTATTTAATATATAAGTTGTTTTGTGAAAATTTCATTGAGAATAAAGGTGTTTTTTACGAGGTTTTCAGATTTTGCTTGGTTGGACTTGTCGCTGCAATTGGCGATTATTTATTCACAACTTTAGTGAGATTTTCCTTTGTAAATTTGAAAGATACTTGGTATGCAACAGTTGTTGCTGTTACTGTCGGTTTTCTTGTTGGTGTAACTATAAATTACTTTTTATCTGTGTTTATGGTTTATAAAAACACTAAGTCAAATTTCAGCAAAACCAAAAAAGGCGTAGTTATCTTTGTTTTATTGTCTGCTGTTGGTTTGTTTATAGGTTATGCAATTGAACTTCTTTTATATAATGACAAAGTTTACAAGTTGGAACCTTATATCGCTGTTTTCCTTATACGAACAATTGTTGTTATGGTATACAATTATTTAAGTAGAAAATTTATTTTGTTCAGGTAGGTGAAGAATGAAAAAATACGATTATTTAGTTGTTGGTGCCGGTCTTGCTGGCTGTACTATTGCTAATCTTTTGAAAAAAAATAACAAAAGAGTTTTGATAATTGAAAAAGAAGATCACATCGGAGGCATGTGTTATTCTGAGAAACGTGAAAATATAGAAGTACATATTTTTGGTCCACACATTTTTCACACAGATAGTAAAGAAGTTTTTGATTTTGTTCAGCAATTTTCACCTTTCAACAATTTTGTCAATCAACCCAAGGCTTATAAAAACGGTAAGCTTTATTCGCTTCCTTACAATATGAACACATTTTATGAGGTGTTCAATACAATTAAGCCATGTGATGCAAAAAAAGTTATAGATGAAGAGATAAAAAAAGAAAACATAAAAAATCCAGCTAATTTTGAAGAGAAATGTTTGAGCTTGGTTGGCAGAACTATTTATGAAATTTTCATCAAAGATTACACTGCTAAACAATGGAAAACCGATCCTAAAAACTTACCTGCATCATTAGCTTCAAGATTACCTTTGCGTTTTTATTATGACAATAATTACTTCAATCATAGATACCAAGGTATACCTGAAATAGGTTACACCAAGATGCTCCAAAACATGATCGACGGTATAAAAATTGAATTTAATACAGATTTTAATAAAGATATTAAAAAATACATCGATATGGCTGAACATGTTATTTACACAGGATCCATCGATGAACTTTTGGATTTTAAATATGGTATTTTAAATTACCGTACATTGAGATTTGAACATAAAGTATTAGATGTTGATAATTATCAAGGTACAGCTGTAATCAACAATAACGAGAAAGATGTTCCATATACAAGAAGTATTGAACACAAATTCTTCAATTATTCTCAAACAGAGAAAACTGTAGTTTCATATGAATATCCAGAAGAATACAAATTAGGTTGTGTTAAATATTATCCCTCCTTACAACAAAAAGATAATGAATTGTATATGAAATATCTTGACGAGATAAAAACCACTTTTCCAAACCTTCATGTTTTAGGAAGAATAGCTCAATATAAATATTTGGATATGGATAAAGTTATAATTGAAGCTTTTGAATTATTCAAACAACTTACAAAGAATTTTTAACGTAAAAATTTAAGGTTACAGGTTCTTGAGCAAAGATATTAATTTGTGTTGAATCTTTCAAAGTATAATATTTACCATTGCCATTTTCATCGAACATATTAATTTGAGTGAAAATTTCATAACAACTGGAATTATTATTAGTTGTTACTATTTTTTGTGTATTGATGATTAAATATTCTGGTCTTTTATCAGATGACAAATAATTCATCAGTTCTTCTTTTTTGGCATTACCATTTTTTGTGTTCATCTGTTTTGTTTGTAAAATGAAGTAATTATATGAATTAACTGGTAACACACCATTTATTCTTTTTTCATAATAAAAGCCTGTAGTATCGATAATCAAGAAGTTCTTTCCATCTTTAATATAATTTTTATCTTCTGCATTTTTTGAAACAAACTTTACATAATCATTACAAGCATTAAAGTCATAAGTGTAATACAAAGAGATGTTGGTTAGCAATCCAATTACAAGGATACTTGAAAACAGAGGACTATATTTATAAATGGTTCTTTTAACTGAGGTTTTTTTAAATTTAACTAAATTTAAAACAAATAAAATTGAAAGCAAATATATTGGTAAACAAGCTACTAAATACATTGTGAATTTACTTATGAAGCAGTAGAAAGCAGCAAATAATGTACTTACAAAAACGATAATAAAGTAATTTTTTTTAATTTTCTTTCTTTTTATAAACAACAATAATGCTAATAACAAAGTCAAAATTCCTAAAATTATACATATAATTTCTTCACTGCTTTCCAATTCAGCATACTCGAAATTGTATGTGATTGTTGCATATATAACCTGATTGAAAAACTCTTCGCTGTAAGTATATGAATATAGAAGTATCGGAGCTGCAGATATAAAAATACCTAATATAACAGCACCAAAGTCAATACCTAACGACTTCCACTTTTTATTTAAAACAAGGTAAACAATAAAACCTAACGCAAAGCCACAACTTGCAGCAAGTGCAGCAAACTTCATAAAGAAGATAATTCCTATGAATATACCGTTAAGCAACATCAAAATAAATTCTGTTGTGTAGTTCAATTTTGATTGTTTATGCATGTTTAATATCTTGAGAATTGAATATAAGGAAAACAAACCTACTGTTGCAGCTAAATCTTCGTTTCGACCGAATTCTGCAATCAAAATAATCAAAAGATACAAAGTAGAAAATATGTAAAATGTTATTTTTTTAGAAAAATTATTGATATTTGAAAGTTGATTGAATATGGCGATTACTAAGTAAAAATCGATAGTTAAAATAAATGCAAAAAACATCATTATTGGTATATCACCACCTAAAAGATATAACAAAGCATACAAATAAAAAAGATAAGGACCTTTATGGTCAAAGACTTCTAGATAAAGTATCTTATGATCCCATGCGATGCTTCTTCCTATATATTTAAAAATAGAAGTGTCACATTGAATATTAGAAAAAAGAGAAGAGTATATAGGACTGAGACTTTTACAACATATCAAAATAAAAGAAAAGAATAAAAGATAAATAAACAAAAAGGATGATAATTTGTAAATAAAAAAATCCTTTTTTGATAATTTAACTGTTTTTGTTAGTACTTTGTCTTTGTTCATGTTTAAAATTATACAATTTTTATGAATTAAAAATCCGTTGCTTCTTTGCATTTAACTAATTTCTATGTTTATATCAATGTTTAATTTTATTTAAGAGTATTTTTTGTCAATGTTTTTTAAAAATTTAAAAGCAACTTTCAATTACTTTTATAAAACGTTAATGTTAATTTATTATTTTATTAAAAATATAAAAATGCTATCAAGTTTCATTGATAGCACTTATACAATATATACTTAATTTATTTTACTTCTTAATGGAAAGAATAATCTTTTCAGATAATGCCTCTGGTACTCTTTCATATGAATCAAACTGCAAATTGAAGTAACCAGTACCTTTTGTTAAAGCTTTAAGTTCATTAGCGTATTCGATGATACTACTTTCAGGAACAACAGCTACGACATTCAAATTTCCAGTTTCATCTTCAGTTGTTTCCAAGATTCTACCACGTCTTTTACTCAAATCCGATAAGACACTTCCTAAATAATCATTACTGATATTAACTGTTATCTTATCGTATGGTTCAAGTAAGATTGGTCCACACTTCATGTAGGCTTCTTTAAATGCTGCGATACTCGCATTCTTAAACGCTAATTCATTACTATCAACTGAATGTTGTTTACCATCAACAAGAATGGCTTTGACATTGATAACTGGTGAATTTGCTAACAAACCACAATTGAGAGCTTCGTAGAAACCTTTTTCAATTGCAGGGATGTAACCTTTATCGACGTGTCCACCATACATTCTTGATTCAAATTCTGTTTTTTCCGATGGTTCATAGACCATATTTACGACACCATAGTATCCAGCACCGCCAGATTGTTTGACATATCTACCTTCGGCTTCAGCTGATTTTGTTATGGTCTCTTTATAAACAATCTTAGGTTCTTCGAGTGTAAACTCAATCTTATATGTATCTTTAAGTTTTTCAAATACATATTGTAAATGTGAAAGACCCAAACCACCAACTAAAATCTGATTTGTGGTTGGATTTTCTTTTAATACAACACATGGATCTTCCAATATTATCTTTTCGAGTGATGGGAAAAGCTTATCAGAATCTTTCTTAGATTTACAAACAATAGCCTTGAAATATGTGGCACTAGGATAATGAACAGGTTGATACATGATAGGATTCTTTAAATTAGAAAGTGTATAAGCGGTTTTTATGTTCTCAAGTCTTGTTGTACAACCTATATCTCCTGCACATAATTCAGTTTGGTTAGTAAATTTACCTCCGAAGCAACTGAAAAGAGATGAGATTTTACAAGTTGTATTGTTATTTAAACACGCTAATTCATCACCGATTTTAACAACACCGGAATTAACTTTAAAATAAGAAACCAATCCTTGATATGGGTCATAAACATTTTTAAAAATATATAAAGATGTAGGTTCATTAATATCGGTTTTAACTTCGATTTCTTTGTTTTGTTTATCTATTGCTACGTATGGTTTAAGATCGACTGGACTTGGTAAATAATCAATCATCATCTTCAACAGTGTATGTGAACCGATATCTTTCAAGGCACTTCCAACTAAAACTGGATAAAGTTCACCTTTTAAAACACCGACTCTCAAGCCTTCTTTGATTTCATCATTTGTCAAAGTCTCACCAGCGAAGAACTTATCAAGTAAAGCATCACTTGTTGTAGCAACTGCTTCTACTAAAGTGTTGTGCAATTCCATGATAATTTCTTTTTTGTCATCATGAACAACATCATCTACACAAGTTTGTCCGTTATATCTTCTGGCTTTTAGTTCAACAACATTAACGAAACCATCAAAACTATCTTTTTTGCCGATAGGATATGTGAAAGGCACACACTTCTTACCACCTAATTTAGTTCTAATTTCTTCGAATAATGATGGAAAATCGATGTTTTCTTTATCCATTTTATTGACATAAATAAAAATTGGAACACCTCTTTTCTTTAATAAATTGAAGTGTTTAATTGTACCGATTTGAACACCACTTGAAGCATCAATAACTAAAACAGCACCTTTTATCAATCTTGTAACAGATAAAGCTTCACTTATGTAATCATCATTACCAGGAATATCTAAAAGATTAATTTTGTAATCGTTGTAATTGATACTAACGATAGAAGTTGAGAGAGAAGAACTTTTCTTTTTCTCGTCTTCTAAATAATCAGAGATTGTATTCTTTTTTTCAATGCTACCTTTTGTTTGAATAGCATTAGCACGATAAGCAATGGATTCAACCAAACTGGTTTTACCAGAATAGATGTGTCCTAAAATTGCAACATTTCTAATTTTACTTGGATCTAATGTTGACATAAATTTACCTCCAATTATGAAAACCCTTACATTTAGTATAAAAGATTTTTAAAAATTTATGCGTGCTAATATTAAGATAAAAAAACATGTCAAAAATGTTAAAAAAATATTGATAAATAATGAACTTTCTTTGCCAAGTTTTTTTTAATAAACAACTTTTATATAATAAAAAAAGCTAATAATAGTAACGGGGTTAATTTATGCAAGAAGTTTTTGATGATAAACATATATTTGATGATGACCAATACATAAATTTTAATTGTAAAACAAAGAAAAATAAGATTGCTTTATTGGAAAAAATATTCATTTTTTTGATGGCTTTTTTGAGCTTGCCTGGGGGTTATTTTATTTATTTAGCTATTTACTCACCAGGTTCATTTGTTTTGCCATTAGAAAACAATGTAATAATTTATTCAATATTGTTCTATGTTTTATCATACGTTTTATTAGTATTTTCAGAATTTGCTTTTAAAAACTTTGCGATAAAGAAAGGTATTTTTTCAACTTCAATATTATCTTTCTTCTTATCTTTTTTCATATGTTTATCATTTCTTAACTTGTATGGTATAAGTGTTTCACTCAATCATAATTGGTTTATAACAACTTTGATAGTTTGTGCTGTTTACGTTGTTTCTTTGATGATAATTAGAATTTCATTAGTTATTGCGTATAAATCAGAAGCTATGGTTTTAATGGTTATTGGACCAAAAGATGATGCAATAACATTTGCTAAAAATTTCATATCAAATAATAAAAGAAAGAAAGATAAAATCAGATATTTGTTTTATGTTAATGAGCAAGATGAAGTTAATCCTGATATTTATCAAAAATTCTTGAACGTCAACACAATTGTTCTTTTGGAGTCTTTGAAAGGTAGTGTTAAACAAAAGTTTCTTCTTTTCTTTTCATCAAACGGAAATAAGGAAGTTTTTGTATGTTCATCTTATATTGATATTATTGAAAATAATAATCACGTTACTCAAATAGGTGGGAGATTAGCATTACGTCAAGATAAACTTAAAATAGATCCTGTTGAATCATTTTTCAAAAGAATTATGGATATTGTATTGTCTTTGATTTTGCTTATTATTTCTCTTCCAATTTGGATAATCATTCCAATTTGTATTAAATTAGATTCTAAAGGACCTGTCTTCTTCAAACAAGAAAGATATACAAAAGGGATGAAGACTTTCAAGATTTTGAAATTCAGAAGTATGAAGGTAGATGCTGATCAAGAACATACGGCTTCTGTTTCCGATGATCGTGTGACAAGAGTTGGTAAATTTATTCGTAAATTCAGAATTGATGAAATACCACAAGTTTTAAATGTGCTGAAAGGTGATATGTCATTTGTTGGTCCACGTGCAATTATGGATGCTGTATACAAAGAATGTATTACTAAAATTCCAGAATATCAATACAGATTCAATGTTAAAACAGGTATAACAGGTTTACAACAGGTTCGAATTAAACCTGGTGTTTCTGATGAATTGAAATTAAGATATGATTTATATTACATCTCAAATTACTCTTTGATTCTTGATTTAAAGATTTTGTTTTTAACAATTAAAACCGTTCTGTCAAAATCGATGTCCGAAGGTATTGTTTTAGATATTGATTCAATCACGGAATTTTTAACATTGTATAACAAAGAGTACAACGAACATGATGGTTATTTAAGAATTATCAATCATAAACGTGAATATAATGGTGAAACTACAACAATAATTCATTTCAAAGGAAAAATTAATAAACGAACAATCAAAAAGATGAGAGATAATTAATATTATTTCTTTTTTATATTTTGATTTTAGTGTGGGGTAAATTAAGTTAAATGAATAAAACTGTTTCTATCATAGTTCCGTGTTTTAACACTGCTGTGGAAAGATTAAAAAAATGCCTTGCTTCAATTTTAAAGCAAACCGTACTACCAGATGAAATCATCATTTCCGATGATGGTTCAACTGATGAGACTTTATTGCATTATTATGAAGATTTAAAAAAGAATAAATTAATTAAAGTTCTTTTAAATGAACATTTTTCACAATCATCCGCTTGTTATTTCGGAGTTATAAATGCAAAAAGTGATTACATTATGTTTTTGGATTCCGATGACACTTTAAATGACGATTGTATAGAGACTTTCATCAATAACATAGGAAATTGCGACTTATTATGTAGTGGTTATAAAAAAGTGTACACCACCAAATTTGAAGATTATGTATTGGAAAATCACGTTTATGAAAACGAAGCTGATATGAAGTTTTTGAAGAATCATCTTTATTTTGACGATAACTCTTTCGATGCATTTAAATTCACGAACATTTTCAGATGGAGCAAACTCTTTAAAAGGGAAATATGTTTGCGATTTATTGATAAATATCATGAATTGAATTTTGGAATGTATGAAGATATGTTCTTTGTATACAATTACGTTTGCGAATGTAGCAGTGTGAAAACAATAGATTATTTTAGTGTTAACTATATTCAATATGATGATTCTTTTTCAGTTGCAAAATCTATCTCCTTAAAAGAGCTTGATGATTTGATAACAAAAGTAGAGTCATCTTTGAAATATCTTCAAAAGAAGTATTCACTTGAAGATGGTATATTTGACACTCTTTATTTCGATATCTCTAAATATTATGTTTCTCGCCTTATAAAGGGAAGAAAATATTCAAAGAGCAAGAAATTCTTTAAACAACTAAATAAGGTTTCAAAATATCGTGAAGCGATTAAGACTGTCAATATTAAAAATTGTTCTTTTAAAAGAAAACTTTACTTTTACTTTTTGAAATATAAGATGTTTTTGCCAATATATTTACAATTCAAAAATTAATTTGTCTTAAATGATATTTTGATTGTTTATGGTTTTCCATAAACTTTTTTTGTTTAGATTTCAGCGTGATCTAACATCAAGAAAGATAAAACTTCTTGAATGTTACTTGTATAACCTTGGTAGATATATTGTTTAAAATATTTATTTTCATTTTTACAATTAAGCTCAACAAAAGGAATTATGAAAATGAAGGAGGTGATCATTTTCAATGAATTTTCTGAGATACATATTATCGAAAGCGCAATGGTAAGCATGGAGAATAAAGAAAATGATTTTTTATCAAATCGTTTGTAGCAAATTAGAATTGTTAAAACAAAACAAGTAATACAGAAGATTGCACAAATAATCCCTTGTTCAAATACTAAATTTGCGTAGTAATTATCAATAGGATAACTATATGTTTTACCTAATAAAAGATCTTTTATGCTATGTGAATCATGCAAGACTTTATAAATGTAATATAAACGAGAAGATAACAACTTGTTTAACCACGAATTTTGGAAAAAGGCTCCTAATACAAATGAACCGATGAAACATATTGCAAAAAGAATATAAATCATATAGAACCATTTTTTCTTGAATAAAATAAAGTTGTTTAAAAATAAAGCAAACATCATAATTGAATAGAACAATAATCCAGTTCGTGAATCAGTCAATAAGAATATTGCAATCTCTCCTACTGTAAACAAACTAAAACTTGATAAATTCAATTTTTTCTTATATGAATAATAGAATAATACTATAAGATTATAAAAAGCAGCAGCAGTATTTGGATGTGTAAAACCTAATGAATAGCGGATATTTCTATCGTTGGTTGAAGTCGGAAATAGTGTTTTATCATAATTAAATTTAAATATGAAAAATGCAAGAATTGTAAGAATAAATGCAATTAGCATAACTCTAAATCCATATTTAAAAATCGTGGAAAGTTTTATATTTTTGTAGCATATAGAACTTAGAAAGACAACAATATAAAAAGTTGAATCATTAAACAAATTTATTACAGTACCGAAAAGTATGAGTATTCCGTATACTACTCTTTCTTCAATGGAAGTAAGTTGAAAAATATATTTGTATAAAGCACAAAGATAAAGCATTAAAAGAAACACAATTTTCACATAATAAAAAGCCCTAACTGATGAATCAAAGATTAGTAAAACGCAAGGGGTAAGAAAGGACATAATTAAGCATATAGCATCAATTATTTCGATGTAACTTACTGAGGTTTTTTTTATAACTTTTATGTTTGTCATAATCTAATTTATTTAGAGTCATCTTTATAATAAGCGATTATATTGTGAGCTTTACGCATCTCTACTGGTGGAAGTTCCATATAAGTTGGACCGTACATACTCAACAAAAAATCTTCGTAATTACTTATTGCATAACATTTTATATTCTCAAAATCTATCAAAGTTTTGTTTTTGAATTGCTCTATTGTAAAAGAATAAAGTTGTTTTGCATAACCAATCCAAATGAACTGATGATAAAATTTTGAATTTTCATCTTTAAATTTTGAAAGTATTTTTTCAGTTTTTTTAATTATTGTTTTTTTATTGTGTAGATATTTTGGAAATAGAACTTTCGAAATTAAAGTTTTTAAAAGACCTTTAAAACTGCTTTTGTCTCCTTCAAATTTTCTTATAACAATTGATCGATTGTAACTTCTAAATTTCTTTAAATTTGAATTAACAAATTCAGGGTTTGATTTATAAATAGGAAAAATATCGATATACAAACCTAAATTTTCGATTTTTTGTTCAAATTCTGAATCGATAGTTGTATTGTTCAAATTTAACTTGGCATATGGATATGAATAGTATTGAGTTATAGAAATCTCCTTTAAGGAATACTTTTCAGAGTCTTTATATAACTTGATTAATTTTAGATAGTCTTCTTCTGGCATAACAACATCAATATCATCATCCCAAGGGATGAATCCTTTGTGTCTATGTGCACCTAGAAGAGTTCCATAAGCAATGGAATAATTTAAATCATTTTCAACGCAAAAATTATGAAAATGTTCTAAAAGTGAAGTTAATTCTGCTTTTATTTGCTCATTAGTTAGTTTTGTCATACATTAATTATAAATAATATATATACTATGAAACATAATTTTGTCTTAAAACGTGAAAAATTTGATTATTTATTTTGCTTAAAGTACTTAAAAATTTATATTTTAAACTTTGTCTTTTTTCTTTTTTTTGAATTTTTTGAGAACCATATTTTTTAGATACCCGTCTTCTGCGCGAGTACACGTAATTTTCTCCGCGCATAAGCTTGAATATCATACAAAATTTACTTTTACTTCTATATACATAGTATATAGAAGTAATTTTTTTAAAAATAATTGACAAATAAATTTTATTATGATAAATTATAAAGTGTATAGAAGTGTATAAATAAGGAAGATATTTTATGTCGTATTTTTTAAGAATTTTTAATCGAAAAAGAGGTTCATATCTACAGATATGTGAAACCTTGTACAACCCTAAAACAAAGGTTTGTTCAAATAAGAATTACAAAACTTTAGGCTATGTTGAAGATTTAGAGACTAAGTATCCAAATCCCATAGAGCATTTTAAAGAGTATGTGAAAGAGTTAAATGAAAAATTAGCAATAGATAGAGAAAGGAAAATTCCTGAGGAAGAAGAGGAAGATGTCACTAAAAATATAGGTTATTTTTTAGTTAAATCTCTTTTTAACACTCTCGATGTAAAGGATGATCTAAATGCTTTAGGTGTAGGTTACAAATATGAAAAGACTCTTAGTAAATTTATAGAAACAATGATTTATTGTCAGATAATTCAACCATCATCAAAATTAGCAAATTCAGAAAATGTAATCCCACAGATATATGGTTCAGAACATTTCTCTGAGGACCAAATCTATAGAATGATAAATTTTATTGGAAACGATTATCAAAAATATATAGAGTTATTCAATTATCACGTAAATAAATTGTTTCCAAGGAATTACAAGAGTGTGTTTTTTGACTGCACTAATTATTATTTTGAAATTGATTTGCCAAAAGATGACAAACAAAAAGGTCCATCTAAAGAAAATAGGAAAGAACCAATTATTGGTCAAGCATTATTATTAGATGGAAACCAGATCCCC
>CALVKB010000030.1 GCA_944332485.1 uncultured Bacilli bacterium
ATGTCATTTATTGCAGGCTTCTTTACAAAAATTGATCGATAAAAACATCAAACAACAAGGTAGCTTCGTTTCAAATGATATGATGCGATTTGATTTTTCCTTCGATAGAAAATTGACAAGTGATGAGATCGATAGCGTTGAAAGACTTGTGAATGAAAAAATAAATGAGAATATCATCTGTAAAACAGAAATTTTGGATAAGGATGAAGCTTTGAAATTGGATGCAATGCATCTTTTTGATGAAAAATACGCTTCTAAAGTAAGAGTTGTATCATTTGGAGATTTTTCAAAGGAATTCTGCGCTGGAACACATGTTTCTAATTCAAAAGATATAGGATTATTCACAATAGTCTCAGAGCAAGCTATCGCCAGTGGAGTTAGACGTATAATCGCCTACACCGGGTTCAAAGCTTATGAGTATCTTAAAGAGAAAGAAAAATTACTCGATGATATCGCATGTAAACTTTCACTTAATTCATACAAAGAAGTAGATAAAAAACTCGATCAAGTCAATGTTGAAATTGAACAATACAGAAAGAAAATTCAACAATTAGAAAGCAAGATCACAAGTTTAACTTCAAATGATGTAAATTTTGAAATTATCAATGGTGTAAATTTTGCTTTACTTGAAACAAACAATTTTTCACATAATCAAATTGTTGAAACTGTCAGTAAAATAAAAGGCGAGAAGGAAAGTACAATAGTTTTACTTTTAAATCAAAACTTAGAAAAAGCTGACGTTTGTGTTGGTGTGTCCAATAATTTGTTGAACAAATATCGTGCTGGTGATTTAGTTAAGAAAGTTTGTTTAGTTTTAAATGGTTCTGGTGGCGGTCGTAATGATATAGCTTTTGGTGGAGTTAAAACTTTGGAAAACAAAAAACAAGCTATTGAGGAACTTAAAAACAATTTGTAACGATGAAGAAGAATATTTTAGCATTGGATTTAGGTAGAAAAACTTTAGGTATCTCTATATCGCGTAGTGGTATTTTAGTTACTCCTATCGACAATTTCAGATTTCCTTTTGATCGTTATGATTTAGCTATTGAACGTGTTTTACAAATTATGCAAATAGAGAAAGTTGAAACGATCATTTTAGGCTTACCAAAATATAAATCCGGTGATCATAGCGAAATGACCGATATTGTTCTTGAATTTAAAAATAACTTGGAAGAAAAAATTAAACAAAGAACAAACATAGAATATAAAATTGAACTTGTTGATGAACAGTATTCAACAAAGGAAGCAAGTAACATTCTTCATATGAATAACATCAACAGTAAAAAACAGAAAAAACAGATCGATTGTGTCGCTAGCACAGTTATTTTAGAGAGATATTTGCAAAAATTAAATCAGATTTAATAAGGAGCAATTATGGAAGAAAAAATAGAAAATTTATCAAGTGAAGAAGTATCAAAACTTAAACAAGAGAAAAAAGTTAATATCTCCACTCATAAAGTGACCAAAAGTGTCTTTAAAATTTTAACTTCCAATATTTTCACTTTGTTCAATGCCATCAATGTTTTGATTGCAATCGCTTTAGCTTTGGTCAAAGCTTGGACAGATTTATTTTTCATATTTGTTGTTTTGCTAAATTTGGTTATAGGTATTGCACAAGAATTACATGCTAAAAAGCTTGTTGATAAATTATCTTTGATGAATATATCAAAAGTTAAGGTTATAAGAGATGATAAAGAAGTTGAAATCAAAGTTGATGAGCTTGTTTTAAACGACACTTATATTCTTCAAAGTGGAATGCAAGTCCCTTGCGATAGTGTTATTTTAAAAGGTAATGTTGAATTGAATGAATCAATATTAACTGGTGAATCCGATACTATTTATCATGGTAGTGACGATGAAATTCTCTCAGGTAGTATCGTTGTTTCCGGTAAAGCATATTGTAAAGTCATGAGAGTAGGCGATGATAATTACACTCAAAAAATTGCAAACGAATCGAAAAAATTGAAAAAGTTAAATTCTCAACTTCTTCAATCGATGAAGAAAGTGACATTTATTTCAACTTTATTGATCATACCTTTAGGCATCGCACTTTTCTTGGAAGGATATTTTTTACGCCATACACAAATAGCTGAATTAGTACCAATGACCGCAGGGTCTTTGTTAGGAATGTTACCCAAGGGTTTAGTTTTATTAACTTCTGTTGCTCTTGCAACAGGTGTTATCAAACTTTCGAAGATGAAAATTCTTGTTCAGGATATTTATTCATTGGAAACTTTATCTCATGTTGATGTAGTTTGTTTGGATAAAACTGGCACTATCACAACAGGAGAGATGAAAGTAGAACAAAAAATAAAACTTAATAAAAACATAAATTACAATGAAGTAGACAAAATTATAGGTGCTTATTTGGGATATATCGATGATAACAATCAAACTTTCAAAGCTTTAAAACAAACATTCCCTATTATTGAAGAAGTTAAATTTTTATCAAAGATTAACTTCTCTTCACAAAGAAAATACAGTGCATGTCAGCTTGATGATAATACCTATTATGTGATAGGTGCTTATGATAAATTGTGTAAAACAAAAATTTCCTATTTGGAAAATATGTTGACTCAAGGTAAGAGAATATTGGTTATCGGTCAAGCATCTTCCTTAGATAATATTCAGGATAATTTCATCCCTTATTATGGAATTGTCATTGAGGACGTCATCAGACATTCTGCTTATGAGACTATTGAATATTTTAACAAAGAAGGCGTTAATTGTAAGATAGTTTCTGGAGATAATCCATTAACCGTTTTATCTATCGCAAAAAAAGTTGGTTTTAAAGATCCGAAAGTTATCGATATGTCAAAATTTGATGAAGAAAATGATCTTTGTGAACTTATCGATAACTATGATATCTTCGCTCGTGTCACTCCTTCTCAGAAGAAACTAATTGTTGATGCTCTTCATAAAAAAGGTAAAAAGGTCGCAATGACTGGCGATGGAGTCAATGATTTATTAGCTTTGAAAGAAGCCGATTGTTCGATAGCTTTAGCTTCAGGCTCTGATGCCTCCAAGCAGATCTCACAGGTTGTTTTGATGGATTCTGATTTTAAAAATCTACCTTATGTTTTGCTGGAAGGTAGGAGAGTTGTCAACAATGTCAAAAGAAGTGCACAAGTTTTCTTTATCAAGACAATTTACAGCACACTTATGTCGTTTGTATGTTTAATATTGAATGTTCCATTCCCATTTTTACCATTTATGATAACTGTGGTTGATTTGGTTTGTGAAGCGTTCCCAAGTTTCTTCACTATATTTGATAAGCAATATCAGAAAGTCAACAATTACTTCTTCCCATCAGTTTTAAAAACAGCTATTCCAAATGCTTTAGTTATCACTGTATATGTCAGTTTCATGATGCTTTTCTATAAGAAGATGGAGTTAAGCTTTGAACAGATGAGAACTATCTCTTACTACATTTTGGTCAGTGTGACGATGTTCTCAGTTTTGATGTCGATGTTCCCATATACAAAGTGGAGAGTATTCATAGTTTGTTTTATGATTTCTGGTTTCACAATAGGAGCGATTGTTTTCAAAGATTTAGTTCATCTTGTTGTCATAAAAGATGTTATCGGTCTCGCTTTGTTGATGATAGGTAGTGCTTTTTTGTTCAGTCTATGTTTGAACAAACTGTTCGATAAGATTTTCAACTCGAAAAAATTCAAACTCAAACACAACATATCTCTTGAAACAGAGGTCTAAACGAACATATAAGTTGATTATTAATATTTGACTTATTTATAGATATTAATTAAAATAATATGCGTCTGGATTAAAAAATGCAGAGGTGAGCAGCGATGCTCACCTCTTAATTTTTAGAAAGGAGGCAAACTTGACAAAAGAAACTTTAGAAAAAATCGAACAGAAAGCTCAAAGTATATGTTCGGAACTAAATTTGCAATTGTACAGCTTGAGTTTCAAACACTTGGAAGATGGTAATGTTTTAACTATCGAGTTGGATAAACATTTTTCGATAAGTATGGAAGATATCGAGAAGTTTTCCAATATTATGAATACTTATCTTGATAGTATTGAAAACGAAATTCCAGAAGAATACTCGCTCGATGTTTGTTCGCCTGGCATTTTCCGCAAAGTTGAGTTTAAAGATTTTGAGTATATTCAAAATTATTATTTAAACGTCAAATTCGAATCTGGTGAAATAAAAGGGCAACTTATATCCTTTACACCAACTTCGTTCACTTTAAAAATTAACAATAAAGGACGAATAAAAAATCAGACAATACTGAATAAAGATGTTATTGAAATGCATTTAGATGTTAAATAGGAGGTTATAAAATAATGTCTAAAAGAAAAGTTACCGTAGATGGTACATTCAAACTTGATGAATTCATCGATGTTGCACAGGAAATTTCTGAAACTGAATCGTTGACAATCGATCAAATCACAACTATCTTAAGAGATTGCATCGATAAAGCTTACAGAGATTATCGATACCCAACCAATCCTAAAAACGCACAGGATTTACTTTTGAAAACTGTCATCGATTTAGGTAGTAAAAAAGGTAAAATCAAAATTTACGAGTGCAAAAACATCGTTCCAACTGATGATGATATAGTCGACGATTTCGTTGAGATCGATTTGGAAAGTGCCAAAGAAATTTCCAAAAAGGCGAAGGTTGGTGAATTGTTGATGATGCCAGTTGATGTTGAGGAATTCTTAAACGATCAGATTGTTATAAGAAAGATCTCTCAATCATTCCGTCAAAAACTTATTGAAGCAAGCAAACGTGGATTGCTCGACACTTATCAAAAACAAATAGGTCAAATTTTAACTGGTGAAGTTGAGAAAATTGAAAATGACAATGTCATCATCAATTTCGGTAAGACAACTTCCATCCTCACAAGAAAAAATATCATCCCTGGTGAAAGATTCGAAGTCGGCCAAAAGAATGTTTTAGTTTATCTTGAGAAAGTTGGTGAACAAGGACATCAAGCCCGTTTGATCATTTCCAGAACTTGCGATGGTTTTGTCAAGAAATTGTTGGAAAGAGAAGTTCACGAGATATACGATGGTTCTGTTGTTATCAAAAACATCGCAAGAAAACCAGGTGTCAGATCCAAAGTTGTTGTATATTCAACAAATCCTAATATCGATGCTGTTGGTTCATGTGTCGGTTTTAATTCTGGAAGAAACACCTCAATTTCAAATTATTTGAATGGTGAGAAGATCGATATTATCAAATATGATGAAAATCCTGAATTGATGATCGTCGAAGCTTTGAAACCATGCAACATTGTCGGTATCAAGATGCCAACAAACAAAGATGATGAAGTTATCGTTGTTTGTAACAACGGTGAAAGAAAAACTGCTATCGGTATCGGTGGTGTCAACGTTTTGTTAGCCAGCAAACTTTGCAATTGCAAGATCAAAGTTATGGAAACAGATGAAGCAATGAGAGAAGGTGTTGATTACAAAACTGAAGCTAGTATCAGAAGAGAATTGGCTAAACCTATTAATGATTATTCAACAAAATTTGAAAATATCGATGATGAGGATGAAGAGGAATATTCATCATACTATGATTCCAACATCAAGGATTTAGGAAACAGCTACAAGGATGATGAGATTGAAGAGAGCTTCGCTGATGTTACTCAGCCAACTGAAAAGAAAGCTGAGCCAAGTGTTGAAAAACAAACTAAAGTTGAACCAACTGAAGAGAAGATCGAAATCACCCAAGTTGCTAAACGTTCTATCGAAGAATTAGAAAAGATGATCGATTCCGAAAAGAACAACAAAAAACAACAAACTCCTAAGAAACCACTTCAAAAAGAGAAGAAAGTTGAAGTTAAAAAGGAAACAACTGAAGATACAAAATCAAATGTCACCAATTTACCTATCTATACCGATGAGGAGATTGATGATTATGATGATTATGAAGATGATGATATCGATTCCAAATATGAATACTCAGAGGAAGATGAAGACTACGATGAGTATTACAACAAATAATTGATATATGGATAAATTATCTATTGAGAGGATGGATGTAGTTTCAAGAAAAAAATACCAACGAAGAAATTTGATTAGAATTTCCTTCAACAAACAAACCAAACAACTCAATCCTCTCGATTCTTATTCAAATTCAAAAGGGGTTTACGTTTTAAAAGATAAACAGACCATTTGTGAATTACAAAAAAGAAAAATTTTGAATAAGATCTTCAAAATTAATTTAGATGACAAATTTTATTCAGAATTGCTAAGGAAGGTTGAAGAGAATGAATGATGAAATAAACAAAAAAATAAGTGCATATATAGGACTTGCTTATAGAAGCAAAAGTTTATTTCATTCTTCAAGTTTGATTGATAAAGTCTACAAAAATAAAATAAGGCTTATCATAGTCAATAAAAAAATAAATAAATATCTGAATAAAGCACTTGAAAATAAAAAAGATATTGTGATTGTAGAGTGCGATATAGAACAGATATTGAACAAAATGTGTGATTTGTACGATGTAGATTGCATAGGAATACAGAACATTCACCTAGCCAAAGCAATTCGTGATGAACTTTTAAAAAAGGAGGTGTAGAATTATGTCTAAAAAAGCAAATAACAAACACAATTCTAAGTCAAGTTTTTCAAAAGATTTTAACAACAAACCAAAAAACGAACTTAAAGATAATGTATTTGTCTATACCACAAATATGACGATCGATGAACTTAGTAAAAAGATAAATGTCTCAAGTTCAGAAATCATCAAATACTTCTTTAAAAACGGTAAATTGGTAAGTTTAAATAGCATATTGAATGATGATATGATTGCTGAGATCTGTTTGGTTAACAATCTTGATTTCAAAAAAGAGGAGATCAAAGATGCAACCAATTTCGAGCAGATGCTTAAAAATTCTGATGAAGAACTCAACGAATTGGTTGAAAGATGCCCAGTTGTCACAATTATGGGACACGTTGACCATGGTAAAACTACCTTGATTGATGCTATAAGACATTCTCATATTGTCGATAAGGAAGCAGGAGCTATTACCCAATCAATAGGTGCTTATCAAAAAACAATAAATGATAAGAAGATAACATTTTTAGATACTCCTGGACACCAAGCTTTCAAACAGATGAGAGCTAGAGGTGCTTCGATCACTGATGTCATTGTTCTTGTTGTTGCGGCTGACGATGGAATCATGCCACAGACAAAAGAGGCCATTCATCTTGCAAAATTAGCTGATGTTCCAGTTATCGTTGCTATCAACAAAATAGATAAACCTGGAGCTGATGTCAATCGTGTTATGGGTGAATTGGCTCAAAACAACTTGATTCCTGAAGAATGGGGTGGTGACGTTATTGTTAAACCGATCAGTGCTAAGTTTATGAAGGGTATCGATGAATTATTGGAAACAATCCTTCTTGTTGCTGAGATGAAAGAGTTGAAAGCTAACCCGAATAAATTAGCTTGTGGAACAGTCATCGAAGCTAAACTTGATAAAAAAGAAGGACCAAAAGCGACACTTTTGGTTCAAAATGGTTCACTTCACACTCAAGATTCCATTGTTGTTGGTGATAAATATTGCCGTATCAGAAAGATGACAAATGAACATGATAAAGTGGTGAAACAAGCCAATCCTGGTACTCCAGTTGTTATAACTGGTTTAAGTGAAGTCCCAGTAGCTGGTGACCATTTTATAGCTTATCATTTTGACAAAGAAGCTAAAGATGCTGCTGCTATTATCAAACAGAGAAATACAGCTATTGCAAGTGAGGAACAACAATTGAATTTTGATCCTCAAAATGATGATTCACATGTCTTTGTTGTTATTAAAGCCGATACTCAAGGAAGCGCAGAAGCAGTTAAAGAGGCTTTAAGTGAAATCAATATCGATAAAGTAAAACTTCACATTATTAGAAGTGCAACGGGTGAAGTGAATGAAAACGATATTCAATTAGCGATAAATACTGATGCGTTTGTCATATGTTTCAATACAAATGTCAATTCTATCGCTTCAGATTTAGCAAAATCAAAAGATATAACAATTAAAAAATATTCAGTTATCTACAATGTTTTAGATGATGTCACAGAGCTTATGAAACAACAATTGAAACCTGTTTATGAGGATGTTGTTTATGGTAGAGCAGAAGTTATACAACTTTTCAAAGCAAGTAAGATCGGACAAATTGCAGGTTGCATGGTAACAGAAGGAAAAATTAAAGCAAATTCACGTTGCCGTATCATAAGAGGTAATAAAGTTTTACAAGAAGATCACATCGCTGGATTGAAACGTTATAAAGACGATGTTAAAGAGGTTTTAAAAGATTTTGACTGTGGTATCACATTGTCAAATTTCCAAAAATTGGAACTTGGTGATATTATTGAATCCTGGGGTCAGGAGGTTGTGAAAAATGTCTAGATTCGTTCCAGATAAATACAAAAGAAACCGCGTTGAAGTTACTATTTCAAGAAATTTATCAGATATTATATGTTTGAAGATGAAGAACAATTTGACTTCATTAGCAAGCATAAATGAAGTGGTATTTAATGATGATATGTCAGTTGCAACAGTTTATGTTGTTCATCTTGATAAATCTAAAACAGATGCATTAGTTTCATTTTTAAATAAGAAACAAGGCGAGATTAAAACAATGTTAGCCAAGACATTGGATATTTATAAATGCCCAAACTTGGTTTTCAAAAAAGATGACCTTTATGAAAAAGCAAGTAAAATTGATGATTTACTTGATAAAGTAAACAATGAGAAAATGCAAACTTTGGAAGATTTGAAAAAGAAGAAAAAGTCCTGATTTATAATAATTATTTTATAAACCAACTTAAGATTGCAATCAGTAAGTTGGTTTTTATTTTATGCTTTATTTTTTATTCACCAATAAATGAACAATTTGATATATTAATAAGAATTTATAAAGGGATCATTTTACACATAATAAAAGAATGTATAAAGGAAAAATATGAGGAAAGTTGATTTATTTGCTTATTTCCTATTGTTGTTTTTAACTTAAGTGTTTTGCGTTGGATTTTCTTCAAACTTAATATTTGTTTATCTATTTGACAAAGATATAATCAACACAGTTTTGATTTCAATTTTAGCCACATTTAGTTTTTTGATTATCGCATTCATCTTTATCTTTGATATGATTTTTATCTGTAAAAACATACCTTGTATAAGGTTGTTGGATTGATGAATACAATATTGTTATTCACATCTTTATTAGTTTTTATCATCTTCATCTATTTGATTAATGGAAACAGTATTTTCAATAGTGAATCTATCAGTGCCTTTATAAATATTCAATGAACAATCTTGTCGATCACTTTGACTGGTACTATTTTTTTATTTAACTCAAAAAAAGAAGTGAAAAATATTGTTAAAGATAATAATCCAAAAAGAAAAACCAACAAAGAGAAAGAAGATTTCAATACGATTAGGAATAATGAAAATATCACACCTTTAAGTTTTAGAATTTCTAATATTTTAATTGGAATCTTACTGGTATCATCATTGTTATTTTTAGCTTTTGCAACACTTTTGGTTTATATTAGCAATGTTTCAAGCTTTTTGAATATATCTAAAGTTCTATCAACTATATCATTCGTACTTATAATCTTCTTGATTATAAGCATCATCACTAAAGTGACAAATAAGATTGTCAATAGTGATAAAAAATAAGTTAATATACATTTTTAAATTTTCATATTTAAAAATGATTTTGATAATTTAATGTTTTTACTTATATAAAAACACAGAAATTTAATTGTTATAATTTATGTATCAAGGATGATTAAAATGTTTAGACATACTAATTTTTTTGGAGTATCTAAAGTTGCCAAATCATGGAAAGAAGCTTTTCAAGTTTGCAATGTTGGTGATGAATTTACAAAAGTAGTAGCCATCGCTGGAAAAGCGGATGAAGTTTTAAATTTGGGTGAAGTTAAAGTTTATACATATATTTCAGAAGAATTTAAAGGAATTCTGAGAGGTGGTTTTGTAATTCGTAAAATGCAATTTGTTGTCAAAGATGGAATTATAGTTGATAAAGAAGGCTATAACCTAGATTTGAAGGCGTATTAAAAGTTTAATTTGACATCTTAATATTTAAAGAATAAATTGCTTTAATAAAAAAATAATCATTTATAAATATATTTAATAATATAAGATAACAGGTCTATCAATTTATCTTTATTAATTTGTAGATATGATCTTTTAGTTGAGTATAGCTATACAAAAATAATCGGTTTAAAAATTTGAAATTACAAGGTGTTTGATGTTTAAAATGAGTTGATTTCTTAATATAAAGACTATTTAATTGCAAAATAATAAAAATAACATGATTTATGGTTTATTAAATACAATCAATCACATAATTATTGGTTGCTATTATTTAAAACTTTTATACATATCGCTTATCAAGCAAAAAATAATATTTTTTATATTAAGTTAAGCTAGTTGTTTTTTTCTAGTTCATGCATGTTTTTCAATTGTAGAGTTTTAAATTTTATAAAATAATCCCTAATTTTACGTAATTTTGTTTGCAAGAATTTAGATTGCGAAAAAACGAGATTAATAGTTAATATTTTCTAAAAAAATAACCTATAATGGTTACGCATTATAGGTGAACTAAATTGGGTTCAGTTCATTACCTGTGTCATCTAAGACAGTTAAATATCCATATTGTTTTCCGATTTCGCTATTCATCTATTCTTTCGATTTTAATGATAACTGGTCTTAAACCATCATTACAAGAAACTATAACTGTACCAGGATGTTTTTCAGTATCCATCCAATCATCAAAATACCAACCATTAGAACCATTAGCTAAAGCAAAAACATATTGATAGGTCTTTTACTCCATATTCTTATGCTAAGTCTTCATTTAATGTTGTTTTTAGAATAGTTATTTTAACTATTGACATCATATATAGTGGGTTTCTTTTAATGTTATGTTGGTGGTTGGTGGGGAGGAGACTTAATCTTCGTTCATAATATATTCAGCTTGTTTAATAACATCTTCCACTGCTCTTTGTTGATAATCTGGTGGATAGTTATATTTTTTAAGGCACTCTTTAATTTTGATTCGCATTCTAGCTCTAGTTGACTCTTTATGAGCCCAGTCTGTAGAGGCGTATTCTTCAACTACTTCTTTTAGTTCTCTGGCAATAAGTTTTAAAGTTTCATCGTTTAAAAGTTCTTTAGCAGATTTATCTCTAATAAGAGCGTCATAAAATGCCCTTTCTCTTCCAAATACTCCTAGATCCTTTGCTTTTTGTTCATCGGATACCATTTCACCAGCAAAATTAACTAAGTCTACAATAGTTTCTTCAGGGGCAAAAACTGAATCTCTATCATTATATTTCTCTAATATTTTTCTTAATCGTTTACTATATTCCTGTGATTTAAAGTAGTTATTTTTTCTAGATTCAGCAATAGCTCTTTCTAAGAGTTTCTTAACAATCTCAACAAATACGTGAGGAGGATTTTTCTTTCTTAACTCTTCAATATTTTTATCACTTAACAAATCTATAACATTAATGGAGTCATCCTTACCTTGAGTAAGAACTTTAACTTCATCACCTTTGATTGCGTCCGCTAAAAGATTAGAAACATATTCATTCATTTCTTTAATAGAAACAGTTCCAGTTTTAGCTCTTAATTTTAGGATATAGCTTCTAACTGCTAAGTAGTAATAAACATCATTCTTTTCGTCTTCAGTTAAGATACCACCACAGACAACGAAGGCTTGTTTAATTGATAAGGAAAGGTCTGACATAAATTCGTCTTCTCTCTTCTTATCTTGCAAAATGAACTCTGCTCCTGCTTGAACAGAATGGAATCTATCAACTGAATTAGCGCTAAAGAATTTACTTCTATCAATTTTATAAAACCATTCATTTAGAACACTTAATTTTTCCTTGATGATGTTATAAATTTCTTTCTTTACATCTTGAACATTACTATGTCTATCTCTATCCGTATATTCAGTTAAGGCATCATTAAGTGCTTTATTTAAACCAATATAATCAACGATTAAGCCATAATATTTGCCTGGATAAACTCTATTTACACGAGCGATAGCCTGCATCAAATTATAAGATTTAAGTCTCTTAATAAAGTACATGACATCTAAATCAGGAACATCAAATCCTGTTAGCCACATGTCTACAACAATAGCTATTTTATATTTAGATGTATCTTTCTTAAATTCCTCGCCTAACTCTTTTCTATATGATGAATCTTTGAATAAATCACGCATTTCTGCAGTATCTTTATTAGATTCAGTCACAACTAAAATGATTTGGTCTTTCATTTCAGGAGTAACTTCATTAATTATCTTATTATATAGTTTAAGTGCAGCGAATCTTGTCTGGCAAACAATCATAGTCTTGCCATTTAAGAAACCTTTTCTTTCTGCATAATGAGCCATTATGTCTTTAGCAAATAAGTCAATCATGTCAACATCTTCTAGAATAACCTTAATCTTACTCATTTCAGCTTTAGATTTTTCTATCGCTTTTTTATCTGCCTTTTCACTATTTTCTAAATCGTTATAGTATTCATCGATTTGATTTAATACTTTTTCATCAGTCCATACCTTAGCTAATCTTGATTCATAATAAAGTTTAACTGTGGAACCATCGATAACTGATTGAGTCATATCATAAACATCAATGATGTCACCAAAAATATCAGTTGTTTGTTTATCTTTAGTTGAAACTGGAGTTCCAGTAAATCCTATAAAAGTTGCATTAGGTAAGGCTTCTCTAATGTACTTCTCTACTCCATATTTAAATACTGCTTCAAGTTCATTAGTTTCTTTGTTTCTTTCATAGTGAACTGTTTCGTATATACCATAGTGACCACGATGAGCTTCATCAGTCATAACAATAATATTAGAACGTTCGTTCTTTGGTAGGTCTTTCTTATCGAATTTACCAACTGTAGTAAAAATAATACCACCTTGTTTAATAGGTTTAAGTTTGCTAATTAAGTCGCTTCTTGAAGTGGCAACTTGTGGAGTGCATTTTAAATAGTTTCTTGCGCTAAAGAAGGTTTTATAAAGTTGGTCGTCAAGATCGATTCTATCGGTAAGAATAACAATGGTAGGAACATTTAAAGATTGATTATTCAATAATCTATGAGCAAGCATAACCATTGAGTAGGATTTACCGCTACCCTGTGTATGCCAAATAATACCTGCTTTACCATCACCATTGGGCTTAACACTTTTTAAAATCGAATCGACGGATTTAATTACACCAAAATATTGATGATATTGAGAAATAATCTTAACTGGTTTGTCATTTTTATCTTGAATAAAGAATAGATTGTTTTCAATGATGTCCATTAACCTTGCTTTTTCAAAAACACCATTAATAAATACTTCAAGCTTATGAACGTAACTATCATCGTATCCTTTTTCACCGTTAACACTCTTCCATTCATTAAAGCGGTCGAATTTAGAAGTTAATGTTCCTATTTTTGTGATTACACCATCAGATATTACTAAAAAGGCTGAATAATTGAATAAAGTAGGAATATCGTATCTATAGCCGTTAGATTCTGAGCATCCCCCTAATTGATTGTATGCATCTTCTAGAGTTGCTCCAGTAGCTCCTTCTAGTAATGATTTAAGTTCCATCACTATTAGAGGTAATCCATTTATATAAACGACAACATCAGGGATTCTAGTATTTCTTCCTTCGTTAAACTTAACCTGATGGACAACTTGGAATGTATTATTATCAATGGTTTTAAAATCGATGAATTTAATTAACGGATTAACTTTATATTTTGATGACTCAATAGTTACTCCTTCTAATAACATTTTGTGAATTAGAAAATTTCGTTCAAACAAAGAAGGGTTATCCACTCTAGTTAACCTATTAATTGCTTCATTTATTATTTCGCCATCATTTATTCTATTTATCTTAGTCAACGATTCATAAAGTATTTCACGATTAACAAACTCATCAAGACTTCTCTCAATGAGCCAGTCATTATCAAAATCTAAGAATTCAAATCCTTTAGCTTGAAGTAGACTTATAATACTTTCTTCTATTGTTGCTTCATTTAACATAGGACATCACTTTTCTTTATTATATTACAAAATAGTCGTTCTTTTATAGATTTTATGCTTGGTTTACGTTGATATAGTTAACACTATCGG
>CALVKB010000031.1 GCA_944332485.1 uncultured Bacilli bacterium
GAATTCGTGCTTTTTTGCATGTGTTGTTTTTTCAATTTTTTTAGTGCTTAGTTTTGCATTAAATATGATAAATAACTAGAATGAAAAATATGTTACAAAATAATGAAATATGAGCCTTTCAGTTGGTATTGAGCTTTACTTTTGAAAATTGATTTTTCTAATTTACCGATGATTCTTAATTTTTTCTTATCGTTTTCATTTTCAAGTTTCTCATTGATTTTGCTTAAAACGTTGAAAAATACAACCGATTTTGTCTGATCGATTCGATATATAAGATGATTGTCAGTTCTTTGAAGATTCAAATCATTTACATTGATATCAAGTGCAAATTCAGGTTCTGAAAATTGCTCGCCAAACGGTCCAAATTCCATCAGTGTTTCATAACAATCTTCCGATAATAAATCAAAGTTGCTTAGTATGTAATTATCATATTGTAAAGATGTTTTTTGTGACTTAGCCGATTTTCTAAATCTAGTTTCAAATTCTTTGATGTTCTCTTTGGAAATTGTGACACCACAGGCATTTTTATGACCACCGAATTGAGTTATCAAGTCTTTGTTTTTCTCGATTAATTCTAAAAGATTATATCCTTCATTCGAACGTAATGATCCAACATAATTGTTATCATTATTTAAAGCAAAAACACAAGAAATATCATATTTATCCAACATTCTTGTTGCTATCAATCCGGTCAAACCTAATTTCAAATTATCAGAAACTACAAAAAGAATCGTATCATTGGATGTTTCAAAATCAGATACAAATTCCTTAACATATTCTTTTTTATTGTTATTTATATTATCAATCTGTTTGACAAAGCTATCCATACTTTGTTCATCATCAGTTAAAAGATAATCGACTATCTTATATAAGGTTCTATTCTCAATCATCCTACCTAAAGAATTCAACTTTGAAATTATAGTGAAGTTTATATCATCTGATGTAATCTCAGCTTTATCCTCTTGGTTTATCAACTTCAATAAGTTTTTATAACGATATTGATTTATATATTTGAGCATCAAATTGACCAAACAGACATTCATTTCAACCAAAGGCATGCAATCAGAATAACAAGCGATTCCAGCGAGTGTCACACAATATGGATCATAATAATTTAATAGACCAAATGAGATGAATAAACTTAAAAAGGCAGCACTAATATTGTAAGATGTGAAGTTCGATTCAAATTGATGAAAAACATACTTTGTAGGTAACTCTCTTTTTTCCATCTTCTCATGATGATCGATGACGATAACATCTATATTGTTCTTATTACAATAATCTATCTCATCGTATTTACTTATGCCATTATCAACGCAGATAATCGCGTTTACTTTACTTTCAATGGCTTTGGTGATGATATTTTTTGACAAACCATAACCATCAAGATATCTACTTGGAATATAATAAACAACATTGGCATCGAGACTTTTCAAAGTTTTGACAATTATAGTTGTGGCCGTGATACCATCAACATCATAATCACCATAGACTAAAATCTTTTTCTTATCTTTAATCAATTGTTTTAGTTTTGAAATCACATTTACAAAATCAGAATTTAAATTCGGATCTTTCAAATATTCTAATTCTGTCAATTTTTTCCTATTAAAAAACTCTTCATTTGTCATATTGAAGTGTTTTAATAAGATTTCATGAAGAGTTTTATTTATCATAATTATTTTCCTTTTATCTAAATTCGTTGATTCCTATAACGATTGTTTCGTGAGGTTGTTTGTCCTCTTCCTCTTTGTATTTTTGCAAACGCAATTGACGTTTACTAGGTTTTTTCTTCTTCTCTAAACGTTTCTGTTCGCGTTTTTCAACAATACTTGAGAAATTCAAATTGCATCTGATCAAGTAGTAAATACATGGAGCAACCCAAATTACCAAAGACATTGCAAATAAAACAGAGAGCACCACGATGATACTTAAAGGTATCACACTTTCACCAACGAAAGCGAGCAATAAAACAAAGCTGATTGAGCAGATGACACTGCTAGTTATACCTATTGGTAAGAAGTAATTCAAACTTTGACTCAAAGCTTGCAAACGATCCGCTTTTGTACCGCTTCTTAATAACTTTCTGTCTTTTAATATTTCCTTATTACGATTGAAAATAGGAATCAATAAGAAGCTTGCAATCAAAGCGACAGCTAAGAAAGCGTAACCTGTGAATGAATTAAATGGTATTCTGAATAATGATGTGATACCAAATCCGAACAACAGAGTTGTTGCATTGACAAACAAACTTGCAACAGCTGATGAAATTCCAAATCTTGCAAAAATGTAAATCAATGACCAAATTAAGACCAAGCAACTCACTAAGAAGAAATTATTAACTTCATAGGATGTCATAATCGGTGTTGCATCACCATAATTGACAAGAGGTTTGTTCTCACTTGATAAATCCAAGCTGTTGAATACAGATTTTAATGAATCGATGTATGAAGTTGTAATTACTGAACTTGGAACTTCATAAGAGACATAGATGGTATTGACGTAAGTTGAATTATTATCGTTAGCTTGTTCAACAACATTATATGTGACATTAGTATATTCTGATGGAACTAAATTAGGTTCATTTTCACCACGGATGTTGTTATTATTTGCTAAGAAATTGGTGAATGATTCTTCGGTTAAGAAATAATCTTGTGTTGTTTCATCATCAGCGTCGGTCAATTCAAGTTGAATGTTGAGGTAGGTTGATTGAACATAAGTTGAAGAGTAATTGACAACTTTATTTTGAGCGATACCGAAAGTCAACATGCTTGCAAGACAGCAAATAGCCACACCAGAAGCGATCGATGTACCAATTATCATATTCTTCTTCGGTTTGATATTTGTTTTGAAAACGTTCTTCATCTTGCCGTCTTCACCAGCTTCGTAGGTATTTTCTGCGACGAACAATTTTGGTTGTTTAATTGATAATCCGTAGATAGAAGGACGATCTTTATATTTGTCGGATGAAGTGAACCAATACATCATCCACTTGTTGAAGTAGTTTGTGATGAGGAATGTGAACAAACTTCCGATCAAAGCCACAGCGGCTAAAGTTTGCAACATACCATTTGCTAATATAAATGAGAAGACAGAGGTTATCAAAACCATCAAACATGAATCGACAGTTGTTATATAAGATTTGTGATAACCTTCGCGATTTGCTTTATCAAGGTGACGCGGTTTTCTTAATTCGTCTTTAACTCTCTCAAAGTAATTAACTGAGATAAATACACCTAATATCAAGGTGACGATCATTCCTACAAATGCTGCAGGAGATATAGCAAAACCTAAAAATGAGAAGATAGATACTAACAATGACTGTGTTGCTAACAATGAGATGGAACTGATAAAACCAGCCATTCCATAGAAAATGCAAAGTAAAACAACAGCTGCAAGATATATAACAAGGATACCGACTAAACTCAAAACCAACGCGTTATCTCCAAGTGTTGGGCCGAATTTATTCGAATAGAGTTTTTCAATTTCAAAGTTGTAATTTTTCGCATTTATAGCAGTGACAAAACTACGGGAAGAAGTTAAATTGAATGCTTGACCACTTTTATCGGTTGATATGATGATACTTGAGGTATTTTCATTGTATGAATCAGATGTCAAAGTGGTGATTATCTTGTTTTGCATTGTATAATCAGGTTCATCCTCATCATAAGCTAATTCATATGTATCAGTGTCGAATTTATTCATCCAAACATAGATATTACCTGAAGTGTTCTCAATTGTTGCTTCACTTGCTTTTGTTACCAAATCATCCCAAGTTGTTTTAGATGAAACTTGCAAGGCTGGATATGGTGTGACACCAGAATATAAGACAGTTGCTGGTTCATCTTCCTGCAAAAGTTCTTTTTGAGTGACACAATAATCAGCAGAGGTACAGAATGATAAAGAACCATTCTTTCCCATGATCTCATCAATTGCGTTTATCTCGTTGGTTGTATTTGCTCCAACTTTCAATCTCAATTCGTAATAAAGTGTCTCGGAATCATCCTTCAATGAAACTAATTCAAGATCACCATTTGATGAGTTTGTAAGTTCAAATCTCTCCATCAATTCACTTTCAACATCAAGTGTAGGTAATGTGGAACCATTTGAATTGTGTTTTTCAGTGATCTTATAAACGAATTCTGTCCCACCACCGTATTCCGCTGATAAAACTTTGTTATCAAGAATAACTTGAGTGTTGAACAAAATAGCTAATAGGATACTGACAGCCATCGTAATAAATGCAATTAATCTTCTCATAGCTTTCCCCTTTTTTGCTTTCTAATAAAACATCTTTATAAATATACTAAAAATAATTCATTAATTCAAAATATATATTTATATATATTTAATTCCTTTAAAATTGTTTTTTGAGAACCGAATACTTACAAAATAGTGAGACATGAAAAAATAAAAACAGAAACTAGACTAAACAAACACTTATATTCTAATCAAGTTCCTGATTTTTAAAAACAATTTTATTATTATTTTATAAATTGCTAAATATATAAAACTTCTAATTAATCTTCAATTTTAGGATATGGAATACCTAAATGATCATAAGCGAGTTTTGTAGCAACTCTACCTCTTTTAGTTCTATCTATCAAACCAACTTGTATCAAATAAGGTTCGTAAACTTCCATGACGTTGTTCGGTTCTTCACCTATAGCTGCAGCAATTGATTGAACACCAACCGGAGCACCATGAAAGCGTAGAATAAGGCATTTCAAATAATCTCTATCTGTATTGTCCAATCCATATTCATCAATGCCAAGGGAATTCAATGCGATGCTACAAACTTCACAATCAATACGATCTTTGTTTGAATAGCTGGCAAAATCACGTACTCTTCTATAAATTCTATTTGCGATTCGTGGTGTACCTCTTGATCGTTTAGCTATCATCAAAATTGCTTCATCATCAATTTCCATTTGAAAAACTTTGCTGGTTCTTCTTATTATTTTTTCAAGTTCACTGACAGTGTAATATTCAAATTTTGAAACAATACCGAATCTATCTCTCAAAGGTGAAGAAAGATCTGATTGTCTTGTGGTAGCACCTATCAAGGTGAATGGAGCGATAGGAATGTTGACCGTACGTGCTTCCTCGTCTCTTCCGACAACAATAGAAAGTTTAAAATCCTCCATAGCCCCGTACAAAACTTCCTCAACTTTTATAGGAATTCTATGAATCTCATCGATAAAAAGAACATCTCCTGCTTCCAAAGCAGACAAAATTGCAGCCAGATCTCCAGTTCTAGTTAGACTTGGACCATTGACAATTCTTATATTAACATGTAATTCATTAGCTATGATATTGCTAAGTGTTGTTTTACCAAGACCTGGAGGACCGTACAACAAAACATGGTCCAATGCTTCATGTCTTTGCAAAGCACCGTTAATGTAGATTTTTAAACTCTTGACAAAAGTTTCCTGTCCGATGTAATCATCGAAAGTCTTAGGTCTTAAATTTACTTCAATATCATCGAGTTTAGAATAAAGATCATGGGAAATTGAATCATCTTCTTCTTCGGAAAATAAACTAAGGTCATCATCTTTTTTGACTTTCTCATCATCATCGTTGAAGAAATCTTCATCATCAGTTCCAAGATCATCCAAACCGAACAAATCTAAATCATCCATATAAACTCCATTAATATATATACCAACTTTTACAAACTATTTATATTTTTAAGGGCTTGTTGCACAAAAATCTCCAAAGGTAAATCTTTATTTGGCACTTTGCTTATAGCTTTATCAATCTCGTTTCTATCAAAACCTAATTGTTTTAAAACATCGAAAACTTGAGCAGTCAAACTTGGTTTTGTTGTTTGTAGCTCGCTTAAAGAGACTTTATTGTTAAGTTCAACCATAATCTTGCTGGATATTTTTTTATTAACACCGACCATTCTTGTGAAAAAACTCATATCCGAAGTATTGATAGCTTCAACAATCTGACTTGGTGTTCCATATTTCAATATCAAAAGGGCAGTTTTAGGTCCAACTTCATTCACTTGTATAAGTTTGGAAAATAACATTTTCGCGTCGTATGAACGAAAACCTATCAATGTCCTTTCATTATCTCTGATTATATATGTGCTATATAAAGTTATTTCTTCATTCAAATTAAATTCGTTGGGATTGCTTACTAAAAATTCTCTTCCGATTGAATTTGTCTCAAGCACGATGCTGTTTTTTAATATAAGTGTTACCTTACCTTTAAAATAGTAATACATCCAATCCTCCTAATTTAAACTTATTATAAATATTATAGTGAACAAAATGACTATAACTGAGCTAATTATTGTTACAGCAACGATTTTCTGCTTTTCACTCACGGATAAAATCCTCAGCTTCAGGTATCGGATCTCTTTTATGTTGACTTATTTTGTGCAAATGTTCAATTCTCTGTTTGGCAAAATCGGATAAATTTTCCTTATTATTTAGAACATAAGCATCCAATTCATCGTAACTAACTTGTAAATCTGCTTCATCAGTTTGATTCAAAGATAAGCCGGCGGAAGGTTTTCTTTGTAAAATTTTCTTTGTACAGCCGTAATGTTCACTCAATTGGAAAACTTCTCTTTTTGTTAGTTTTGAAATTGGAAGTAAGTCACAAGCCCCATCACCGTATTTTGTGAAGTAACCTGTGTAACGTTCGTCCAAATTATCTGTGCCTAACACAAGGTAATTGTACTGTTGGGCTAAGGCGTATAATTCGACCATTCTCAAACGCACTTTGACGTTTGTCAAAGGGAATTCAGCAAGTTCACTATTTTCCTTTTTAAAAGTTGTAAAGACATTTGTAAGATCTTTGATAACATATCTCAAGTTGAATTTTTCACATAATTCCAATGCATCTTTCAAATCATCTGGATGTGATTCGATGGGTATTAAAACACACAAAAAATTCTCTCTTCCGACTGCTTTTAAACACAATAAACTCACTAAAGCCGAATCAATTCCACCTGATAATCCTAAAATATAACCTTTAGCTTTAGTTGTTTTTAACTTGTTTTTCAAAAAAGGAATGATGATTTTTTCAGAATAATCGATAAGTTTCATATTTAGTCCTCGTACATTTTAATTATAATACTCAAATTCAAAATCATCTAAAATGATGGTTGCACCATCTTTAACATTCATCTTATGCAATGCATCATCGACACCGATCTTATTAAGATAAGCTAATAATTTCATCACTCCTTGATCGGTTGTCACATTGATACGTTTGTAAGTTTGAATAACTCTATCACCTAAAATATGATAAAAGCCGTGTATATCTCTCTCAATTGTGAATATTTCCTTATCCTCATTTTTAACACCTAAGACAACATCGTTATCTTCAGTCTCCTCATCGAATAAAGAAATCTCCTTACTCTCTTGGACTAATCTGTATGCTTCATATAACAATGGTTTCAAACCTTGTTTCAACAAAGTAGAAATTTCAAAGATCTTATATTTATCTTTTATTTTTTCTTTAAATTCTTCGACTTTCTCATTGGAATAAACTGAATCAATCTTATTTAATGCGATCAACATCTTACGATCCAGAAGTTTCATATTGTAAGATTCAAGTTCTTTATTTATTTTGACAAACGATTCGTAAGGATCATCCTCTCTTGAAACATCAATAACATGGATTATTACTTTACATCTTTCAATATGTCTTAAAAATCTAAGTCCTAATCCTTTACCAAGATGTGCACCTTCGATCAATCCTGGTAAATCTGCCATTATAAAACTATGTTCATCATCTAAAATAACGGCACCAAGTTGAGGAGTTAATGTAGTAAATTCATAATCTGCTATCTTCGGTTTGGCGTTAGACACAACACTTAAAAGTGTTGACTTTCCAACACTTGGGAGACCTACTAAACCGACATCTGCTAATAATCTTAATTCAAAATAAAAAGTTTTTGTCTCACCTGGTGTACCATTTTCAGCGATTTTAGGTGTTCTATTTGTACTTGATTTGAAGCAGTTATTTCCTCTACCTCCACGGCCACCTTTAACTGCTAAGTAAATGTCACCATCTTTTTTCAAATCGGCGAGAACTTTCTCATTCTCATCCAAAATAACTGTCCCGAGTGGTACATGCAAAATAATATCTTTAGCATCTTTTCCAAACATGAGTTTAGCTTTGCCGTTTTCGCCATCCATCGCACTTATCTTTTTACCAAAACGGTAATTCAACAAAGAACTAATTCCTGCTTTGGCTTGTATATAAATGGAACCACCACGACCACCATTTCCACCATTAGGACCACCAAATTCGATGTACTTCTCATGACGAAAACTTATGGCACCATTACCGCCTTTTCCTGAATGCAATATAACTTTAACACGATCATTAAACATATTTACTGACCTCCATTATAAATAAAAGGTTTCCACTAACGGAAACCTTTGTTCGAATAAAATTAATTAATCTTACTTAGCAACTTGTGGATAAACAGAGACTTTGCTTCTTGTTTTACCAAAGCGTTCAAACTTTACAACGCCATCGATCTTTGCAAACAATGTATCGTCTTTACCACGACCAACGTTTGTACCAGGATGCATCTTGGTTCCTCTTTGACGATAAATGATGCTTCCACATAAACAATATTGACCATCTGATAATTTAGCACCTAATCTCTTAGCGTGAGAATCACGGCCATTTCTTGTTGAACCAACACCTTTTTTGGAAGCGAATAATTGAATATCAAGAATAAATTTCATACTAGTTTTTCCTTTCTGTAATTTTTATATTTTCGGGGTAAGAATTTTCAATGGTTTTCAATTGAGTTAAGATTGTTTTCAAAACAACTTCATCATGCTCGGTTTGTTTTCTATCGGTTACGATATCAACCAAACCTTCTTCGCATGTCACTTTGTAATCATCGATACAATTTAGACTGTTAAGCCCACCTATGACTACACAGCTCACACCTGCACAAACCAAATCCTCACCTTTTGGAGCAAATAACGAGTGACCAGAGATCTTCATTTCTGTCAATTTGTCATTTGCGGTTGTTACTTCTACTTTAATCAAAATTACTTAACTTCAATACTTTCGATAACAACTTTTGAATATGGTTGGCGATGACCACTCTTTCTACGGTAATTAGATTTGGCTTTGTATTTGAAAACAACAACCTTTCTTTCCTTACCTTGCTTGATCAATGTTCCTTTTACGACAGCACCTTTAACTAAAGGAGTGCCAACTTTAACATCCTTGTCGTTAGAAACTAAAAGAACATCCTTAAATTCAACTTTTGAACCTTCTTCGTTAGCTAACTTCTCAACAAAGATTGTTTGACCAACTTCAACCTTAACTTGCTTACCGCCAGTTGCAATAATTGCGTACATCAATGTACCTCCTATTTCTCACTAATGACTCGTTAATTGTGGTGAACCAAAGTTACTTAAATACCACTTAAAAACGGTTGTAGCCTAGTGGAGTTACAACGTTGTATAGTATAGAAAAAAATATTATAAATATCAAACTATTTTACTTATATATGCAAAAGAAATATTAATGCTTGAAATAATTTACAAATAAGTATATTAAAACTTAATAAAACCAAAGTCATTTAAAATACAATTTTAACAATCATCAATAAATTGTTAACTTAATTTTTCTCTGTATTGCAAAAGAGAATTTTCAGCTTTATCGTATACAAATAACAACATTTGAAACAAGTTTACTAAATTATTATTGCTATCCAAATTTTCGTTATTTTCCACAGTATTATTTGTCATCGATTTATATAATTTTGAAAATTTATTCTTCACAGTTCCGAACAAATTATCAAAAAATCCTATTTTCATCTGTTTAATCTTTTCAACAATCAAATTGAAAAATTCAATATGATCGTAAACTTCAATATCAGAAAGATTGAAATATGAACCAAGTGATTCCAAAGCGATTATCAAAAAAGTGACATTATCCCTAACCACTAAATCTTTCTCTTTGTACAAAGACATCATATATTCCATCGCGTTTTTCGTTGCACTATCTGAAGAATTGATAATTTTAAATACAAATTTATCCGCGTAATAAGTTAGATCTTTCGAATTTTTAAAAGTGTATTTAAAGCCACGGTAATCTTTGAAATATTTGCAGCAATCATTATAGCCGCGAATTATATTGTTGATGACAACTTCCTTTGTAAAATCCATGAAAGATCCAAGATCAACCCTAGGCTTAATAACACGAACATTCGGTAGCTTTGTCAAATATGATTTTTGAACTGATTTATTGAACATATTCAAATTTACACAGAGAACTTCATCACAACCCATGGAAAGAGCAAAATCCAGTGGCATGTTGTTTCTATAAAAACCATCGATGTATTTTTTATTATCGATAACTTCCAAAGGGAAGACGGGAAAACAGGCACTTGAAGCATGCAAATATGGCAAAATATATTCCTCTTTGAGATCATTAACTTTGATCTTACATTCTTCAAAAAAAGGAAAAGTTGCACAGACCAAACCAAAACGGATGTTGGAATTTTTAATTTTAGATGGTGAGATATATTTTCTACATAGATTCTTAAAAGGGGTTATATCAGCACCTTTGTTGAACAAATAATTTTTCAAAAAAACCAACATATTCTCATCGGTGTAGTTTTTAAAAATATCCTTGTTAATATTTAATCCATCAGTCATAACTTTCTGAGCTGTTATTTCAACCCAGAGCTTCTCTAATGTGTCAATTTCATTCATGCAAACAAAAGCTCCATTGATAGCACCTATAGATGTTCCAGTTACAACATCGAATGTTATATTTTTCTCTTTCAATCTTTTTAAAACGCCAAGTTCATAACTACCTAATGAACCACCGCCGGATAAACAAAGTCCTCTTTTCATCACTTTAATCCTCTAGATTGTTGTAATTTGTTGAAAAATACCGCTGCAGTGACAGTTACTTTATTTTTCTTTCTAAGTTCAATTTCATCTCTTATAAATTTTTGAGCACTCTCTTTCAATTTTTCAAAATCATTCAAATTCACCAAAACCTTATTAGCAAATTCCAAACCGTAATCGTATGCTATATCATACATCTTTGTAATATTATTACGTTCAAACGAGTAAGTTTTTATATTATTTCCACATCTTGTACCAACATCGATATCAACGACTAATGGTATTTTTTCAACAATCTCATAAGGTGGTAAATATTTAGGATAATTATGTAAAATAAGAAGAAAATCAACCGGTTTGATCAAAAATGGATAAACAGGTATATTATCCAACGCGCCTCCATCAAGATAAAATTTTTTTCGATATTTATGAAAGACTCCATTGACAAATGGAAATGTCATAGTCACATTTACAATTTCTTTAAGTTCATTTCTATCGATGGAATTATCGATATAAAAATAGTGAGTCGATAAACTATTTAAACATGTTCCTGTTATATACATTGGTATACTTATATAATCTGATTTTGCTATAAAATCTTCAATTATCGTATAAATAACCTTATTTTTAAGATTTATTTTCAAGTTTTTAAAACTGCTGAAATTCTGTGTTTTATAAACTTGTTCAGCATATTCAACAGTGTTATTTGCCAATGTTAAAGCATTGAGTCCACCGATTGATGAACCACTGATTAAACTTATATCATCACGATTTATATACTTCATGATAGCTTTCAAAAATCCACTTTGACAAGCACCACGAGCAAATCCACCGCCTAAAACAATGCCGATTTTCATAATTTTATCCTCTGTTGTTGAACTTGGTGTTCATTTTCAAAATTGCTAACACCAAACCGTTGACAGCAAACAAACAACTAACTGCAAAACATATGTATATGAATAATTTACAAGCCATATCTTTGTAAAATTCAAGAGATGGTATAAATGTCAGAATGAATAAAATTAAAGACCATATAAACAGAAAACTTATATAGAAGAAGTTTGAAAATACATTGTAATTTCTCTTGATGATGAACCTTATCAATCCAACAATGTATATAAGAATTATCACGCTTGGGTAAAAATATCCAAAACTGATAAAAAATGATGAATAATTCAATAATTTGTAACCATCAATCCAACTTGGATATGACAGCATGAATAAAATTGAAAACGATATGAAGAAACTCGTCGCTTTTATAAATAGCAGTCTATTTTTATTATTTGATGGCATTATGAACTCGTTAAAGATGAATAAAAGCCCAAAAATTGCCAAAAATGACCAAGGTGTCAAATGATAATTGTAAGTTTGATCAAAAGCGAAAATCAAAATAATATCTGTTATAAAAAACACAACAAAAGCATTAAAACATAAGATTGTTATCAACTGTCTTGTTGTCAAGGCACACCATTTTAAAACATACATCTTATCATCGATTTTCTTCTCTTCGGTGAATGGTGTACCACAATACATACACTTTGTTTCCGTTCCTTTGGAAATAAAACCGCACTTTTTACAATACATAACTCGAATCTCCTATATTTTATTTTTAATATTCAACAAAGCTTGATATGTTTCACAGGATAGATCATGTTCTATTTTGCAAGCATCTTGTTCAGCTGTTTTTTCATCAACACCGAGTTTTATAAAAATCTCAGTTAAATTTTGATGTCGTTTGTATATTTCCTCAGCTTTCTGTCTTCCAATTTCAGTCAATGTTATAGAGTCATCAGCATTGAAAATAATATAACCATCGTTTTTCAATTTTTTCATCGCTTTGGAGATGGATGCACGAGCATGATTAGTTTTTTTAGCAACATCAATCGAACGAATGTTCGAATCTTTCTCCTCCTCCAATATCAAGATTGTCTCTAAATAATCTTCACCAGATTCATGAATACTCATAAATTTCCCTCACTTGATATAAATATTTTAATACATTGTGTATTTTAATAATTCATTTTAAATTTTAAAAATTAAATTTTTATACAAAAAAAGCGGCAACAAGCTATTTTCCCTGTTATGGTATCGTCGCCACCATGGTGCTTAACTTCTGTGTTCGG
>CALVKB010000032.1 GCA_944332485.1 uncultured Bacilli bacterium
GAATAAAATAGTTTATTCAAAATACAATACACATTAATTTGAGTTGTAAGATTCAACTTTGTTTTTTAAAAATAAAAAAGCTCTGGCACATGCCAAAGCTTTATATCTTATAAATACTTATCTTTATTCAAGTTCAAACGCACCAGTGTAAAGTTGATAATAAACACCTTTTTGTTTGATCAAATCGTCATGAGTTCCTCTTTCAATAACTTTACCATGATCAAGAACCATAATAGCATCCGCATTCTGAACAGTTGATAATCTGTGTGCGATAACAAAAACCGTTCTGCCTTCCATCAGCTTATCGATACCTTTTTGAACCAAAGCTTCTGTTCTTGTATCGATACTTGATGTAGCTTCATCAAGAATAACGACAGGAGCGTTGCAACAAGCAGCTCTTGCAATACTGATAAGTTGTTTTTGACCCTGTGATAAACTACCACCATCACCATTTATCAAAGTTTTGTATCCTTCTGGCATCATCATTATGAAATCATGAGCATTTGCAAGTTTGGCTGCTTCAATACAATCTTCATCCGATGCATCCATCCTACCATAACGGATATTGTCCATTATCGTTCCAGTGAACAAATTAGTATCCTGAAGAACAATGCCTAAACTTCGACGAAGATCAGCTTTTTTAATAGTATTGATATTAATATCATCGTATCTAATCTTACCATCCGCGATATCGTAGAATCTATTTATCAAATTTGTGATTGTGGTTTTTCCAGCACCAGTTGCTCCAACAAATGCGATTTTCTGACCCGGTTTAGCATACAAACTAACATCGTGCAAAACTATCTTATTTGGAGTATATCCAAAATCAACATTGAAGAATCGAATATCACCACGTAATCTTCTATATGTCAAAGGATATTTATCATTAGCAGGTTGTTTCCAAGCCCAATAACCAGTACGATATGGAACTTCATGAATTGTTCCATCATCATCAATTGTACAATTAACCAAAGTGACATTTCCATTATCAACTTCAACATCTTGATCAAGTAACATGAAAACTCTCGAAGCACCAGCACTACCCATAACAATCATGGATAATTGTGAAGAAGCCTGACTTATTGCGTTAGTAAATTGTCTTGATAATAACATGAATGAAACAACAGTACCTATTGTCAAAGTGGAAAAACCGGTTAAGGTGATATTGTAAGTTGGCCCAAAAGCTACAATGCAACCTCCAACGAAAGCAACAGTTATAAATAATATCAAACCGATATTTTGAATGATTGGCATCAAAATATTGCCGAAGATATTTCCAGTCAAATTGAGTTTGTAATATTCATCATTCAATTTATCAAAATCATCGATGGTTTGTTTTTCGTGATTGAAAACTTTGACAACCTTTTGTCCGGACATCATCTCTTCAACAAAACCTTCGACCTCACCCATGACAGTTTGCTGTGTCATAAATGCTTTAGCAGAACGCATAGCGGAAAATTTAGCAAATAATATCATAATGACACTGAACAAAATGACAACTAACAATAAATAAATACTGTACATAGCCATCGTGATAAATCCAGCGATAACTGAAACAAAACTCACCAAAACCATCGGTAATGCTTCAGAAGCGAGCATTCTAAGTGTATCAGCATCATTTGTATAGAAACTCATGATATCACCATGGTGATGAGTATCAAAAAATGATATTGGTAATTTCTCCATATGAGAGAACATGTCAACTCTGAGTTTATGCAACATACCCTGAGTTAATAAAACTATAAAATATCTGTACAACCAGTTACAAATAACGCCGAACAAGAATAAACTTCCCATTATCAATGCATAATTGATAATTTGACCTTTGATAGCTTCCGTCATCCCAGAACCGATACTCAAACTTGGATTGATGATATCATCGATGAATCTTTGAATAAACAAAGGACCTGTGATATTGCAACTAGCATTCAAAATAATGAAGATGACAGCGAAAACAAACAACGGCTTATTGACAACAAAAGCAGTTTTAATCACTCTGAGAAGTGTCTTTTTGTTCATCTTCTCTTTTTTAGTTGGCATAGAAGAATTTTTATTATTCATTTCCATCACCTCCTACTCTGTTTTGTGAATTATAAACTTCCTGATAAATCTTATTAGTCTTCAACAATTCCTCATGTGTTCCGACTTGTTGAATCATACCATCATTCATAATTATTATCATATCTGAATCTTGCAAAGAGGAGATTCTTTGTCCGATTATGATCTTGGTTGTTGAAGGAATGTAATTTTTGAATGATAGACGGATCTTATAATCAGTTTTTGTATCAACCGCACTTGTTGAATCATCCAAAATCAATACTTTCGGTTTTTTAAGCAAAGCACGTGCGATACAAAGTCTTTGTTTTTGACCACCTGAGACATTTGAACCACCTTGTTCAATCATATGGTCATAACCATCTTTAAACTGCTCGATAAATTCACTAGCTTCGGCTAATTTACAAACTTCAACGATTTCCTCGTCAGTGGCATTTTCATTACCCCAACGAATATTATCCTTGATGGTACCTTTGAAAAGAACATTCTTTTGCAAAACAACAGCGACCTGATCTCTCAAAGTCTTCAAATCATAATCTTTGACATCAACACCACCAACTTTAACAGAACCTTCACTAACATCATAAAGTCGGCAAATCAAATTGACCAAGGATGATTTACTAGAACCTGTGGCACCGAATATTCCAACTGTACTACCACTTGGAATAGTTAAATTAATATCATTCAAAGCGTATTTTTCAGCTTTTTCAGAATATTTGAAGAAAACTTTATCAAAGGAAATTGAACCATCCTTAACTTCAAAGATAGGATTCTCCGGATTAGCTATATCTGGTTCTTCTTTTAAAACTTCAACGCATCTCACAGCACATTCAGCAGCCATTGAAATCATAACAAAGACCATTGAAAACATCATCAAACTCGAAAGAATCTGCATACCGTATGTTGTCAATTCCTGCAACTGACCAACATTGAGATTCAAACCGAATGAATCGACGATTATATAAGAACCTAATGCACATATAAAAGTCATCGATGTATACATGGCAAATTGCATCATCGGCATTGCGAATGACATGATGGTTTCAGCCTTCAAAAAGTTCTTAGCCAAATTTTTACTTGATTCAGAGAGTTTTCCAATCTCATAATTCTCTTTAACATAAGATTTGACAACACGGATACCTTTGATATTCTCCTGAATATCATTGTTGAGCAAGTCATATCGATGAAATGCCTTCTTGAAGCTTGGCAATGCGAAGAAAAGCATCAAGAAAATTCCAATTCCGATAAACACCAACAATCCTAAGAAAACAAATGAGAATACTGAATTGACAGTGAAAGACATTATTAAAGCACAGATAAGCATGATAGGGCTTCTCACAGCAATTCTAATAACATACTGATAGGCATCTTTGATGTAAAAAATATCGACTGTCAATCTAGTAACCAAACTACTAACTGAGAACTTATCGATATTTTTAAATGAATAAGTTTGAATTTTAGCAAATAAATCATGTCTTAAATTTCTAGCAAAACCACTACTTGCTCTCGCAGCAAACATACCACTCAACATTCCAAAAACCAAGCTTAATATAGCCATGGAAAGTAAAATTCCGCCATAAGCCCCGATTACTGAAAAATTTACATCAGTGCTATTTTGCAATACATTGATCATATTTGAAATTACTTTAGGAATTAAAATTTCCAAAATAACCTCAAATGTGACAAATATAGGAGTAAGGATAGTACTTGCCAAATATTGTCGAACACTTTTTAACAATGTTTTAAGCATTTTCACCTCCTTATAATCTGTTAAAAAAACATCGTATTGTTTTTAACCACAATATTTTACGAACAAAAAAAATTAATGTCAAAAAATAAAACAACATATTTTCAACTATTTAATAACATTAGGATTAAAATAATGTATTATAAATTACGTTATATTATAAAATTAACTTTTCTTGAGTAAGCAGCTCCTTGCTAATATTAATATTACCTAAAATTCATAAAAAAATCTCCCTAAGAGGAGATTTTTAATTGAATATTTACAAACAACTTATATTATTTAAAATAAATTTTTAAGTCGACAAATTGCAAGTTTTTATCAGAAGTTTCTATTCTAAAATATCTTGCGTCAGTCGTTGGAGTAAAGGTGTGTACGCCTAATGAAGACAACTCGAAAGTTGATGAAGATTGAACAACCATCTGATCACCAAATGTCACATATATCTTGGCAGCTTTACTTCCACTGGATGGAACTGATAGTTCTATTTTATCGATGTAGTAAGGAGTAGGAGTAGTGTTATAAACATGACCACCATTCTTATCTAAAAACCACGTACCATCATTGAAGTTTCTTAGATCAACATAACTAAAATCAATTCCAGCAGATGATCCAGAACCTGTTTTAAGTTCATCTAAACTGTTCAAATCTTGAACTCTTATATCAACATACTCAACAGGTGAAGGTGAAACTGATGTGCTATCACCAGAACCTGTGGAAGAATCAGGATGTTGATCTTCATTTGCTGCAATAACAATATCTACGCTTGTATTAACTCCAGTATTAGTATCACAAACATAAATCTTCTCTGTACCTTGATTCTTAGATGAAACTTCGCCTTTATACAAATCTACTTCAGCATGTTCACCCTTTGAGAAATAAATCAAATTTTCATTGTCGGTACCATTTGTAATAATCGGACGATCAAAAATAAATTTATCTCCTGCAGTAATTTGCATGTTTTGATATTTATCATCAAATTTTATTTCCATGCCATCTGGAATCTCCGGTTGAGGTGGAACTTCTGTTGAAGTAGAACCACCACTACTGCTAGTATCACCACTACCACTTCCATCAGGTTTATCTTCTGGATCGGTTGTAACTCCGTTTTGGCAATATTGACGAGTGTTATCGGAAAAATCACCCCAAATATCACAAACTAAAGAAGGGAAATCGGTGAAAGGATTTCTGTTACCAGCAACTTCCATACCTCTGTCATTTCGATGCATCTCATAAAATGTAACAGGGTATTCCAAGTTCCATTTAACCAAATCATCCAAAACACCCATTGCATTTTCAGATTCAGTAACACTATTTGTCAAGATGAAGCCTTTTGGATCATTAGCTATCTTTCCATATCTTAAGCCTGTGTATAATGTTGCACGAGCAGCGATACCTCTAAATTCTTCCTTAAATTCCCATTTTGTGCTGTAACCTGGATCAAAAGCACCACTTTTGTTCTCACCATAAGCCATATTTCCACGAGCGCTGTTGACAGAAACATCACAAGGTCTAAGCATCAATGGATCTGCACCAGGGCCTGATTTACCAGCACCACGTGAATTTGGCCACATATGTTCACGGTTGATGGTTCCACTCATATTACCAGGGTATTCTCTTGATTCTCCAGTGTAGAACAAAATAACATTGTCTGGATTTCTTGGGTCAAAATCAATCTGTGGTAAAGTAGTTTTTAACAAATCGTAATCGGATGGTTTTTGATTTTTCTTACTAGCTCTATATACGTTGTTTATCAAAGTTTGTGTGTCACTGACTGTAAAGTCAAATTCAGTGTAATATTCACCAACGTTATCTGAAACGACATTATCGGTTGTGAAAATATCAAAATTAGCTGGTTTGGTAGCTTGTAGTTTCTTAACCTGATTAGTTTGTTGCACAACTTCTTTTTGTGTAACTTCAGTGTATAAATCAGCACAAGCTCCAAGTTCTGTTTTTGTAACAGTGGAGGAAGTGTCAACTGTTTTACAACTTGACAATGCTCCTAATGATAATAATAAAACTGTTAGCTTACTAAAAATATTTTTCACAATAAGACCTCCTTTATTTAACGAGTTTATTTATATATGCGAAATTATGAAGTTTCTCATTATATTCATCAACGCTATGTAAATTGAGCAAACGGTTGTTTATTCTCTCCATTTTGGTGAATTGTCCCATATCCAAGATCTCCTCCAAGTTGATATCATTTATATCGATTCTCTTACGGTTTTTCTCAATCTCCTGTTCAACTGTTTGTAAGATAGGTTCAACTATCTCCAATTCCTCAATAAACTCACATGTTTTCAAACTGCTTCGCAATTTATCAAAATTATGATAGATGTTGTAATTCAAACGCAACGCACTATCCAATGAATGGTTGTAAACAAAGTATAAAAACAGATTGTTAACAACGTAAATGGCTTCGAACAATTCATTTCTAACAGGATTTAAATTCAATGAATTCAACATCATGAAACGGTTGTAAATGTAATTTGTAAAATCACTAACGCTCTCGAATACATCATAATGATAGACATTATCATGTTTCATATTAAGTAAAACACCAGTATCATTATCGTAATCTTTTGTAAGCAAATAATATTTCAAGAATTTAGCGAAGTTGAAAGCTAATTTATCAAGATCTTTTCTCAATGTAGTATCGTATTTGACAAATTTATCGATGTACAATCTACTATGGACAACATCGTTATTACCCAAGTTCAAAACAACACACAAAGCTAAAGACTCAAAACTACGCATATCTTTGATCTTATTCAATGTGACATTCAAAAGATCTTCATCTTTGTTGTAAGTTGACATAATCAACTCATGAATTTTGAAACTGACTTGGTAATTTTGTTTGCTGAACTCCCTTAACAAAGGAAGCAATTTTTTAACCAACAAATCAGATTGTTTATCGATAGTTGAAAGATAACCATTTTTCTTAACGAGTTTTCTTAAATAAGCCATGATCTTCTTAACAAGAGTTGGATTCTCATGATTCAATCTTTCCTCAATGTCGAACATCGTTTCATCATCTTCACCTAAAAACGAAAGATCTTTAAATAACTCATCATATTCAACATTGCTCTTTTTGTATCTGGAGAAAGCAATTTTGTTAGCTAATCTTATATATTTACTAGCACTTGTTTCGTTTATATCATCCAAACAATCAGCCATCATATCGTAAAGTTCTTTGAAGTGATTACCTAAATCAAACTCAGCTTGATGGGTGTTGAAGAAAAGTTTGTTGATATCAATGTAATTTTTGGTAGCTTTATGAGTGGCAAAATGGACAAACATATTCAAAAGAAGAACGTGTTTGATATCTTTTGGCAAACTCTTTATAAGTTGAATAGCAGATTCTTTAGTAACATTTCTACTATCAGCTAACAAAAATGGGCTACCAAGATAGTGATAAACTAAAAAGGTGTACATCTCCTCCATCGAATGGAAATTATTATTGCGGAAGAAAATATCACCACAACGGCTCTTATCGACGTTTTGGATGATGGATAAACTTGTCATCGCATAAAGTCTAAATGGTGTCAATTTCTTCAATGTGAGAGTGCTTGTCAATTTTCCAAATTCGATATGCTCCAAAATTTCGATGACTTTCTTCTCGTTTTTACAATGATAAATCAAATTGACAATAGCAAAATAAACTATCTCTTTGATATTTGTCTCAACCAAAGCGATGATTGTTTTGTAATACTCCTTCTCATCCTCTTGGTAAAGCTTATTCAACTCTTTGACATTATTAAGATATGAAGTACATATCTTACAAAGTTTTTTATCATCTGAGACAACGGCAAAAAACTGATGTGAATAATTATCACATAAATATGTGATTGATTCAGATAATTTTTTTACATCCATAATTTAAATCTCCTGTTGTAATGTTATTAAAAATTGGGCCTAAATTTGACCCAATATGAAATCGTTAAATTTTGTACTATCCTTTGGTACCACTTCTGGAAACACCAGCTAAAATTTGTTTTCTCAATAATAAGTAAACGATGATCATTGGAAAAATTGCAATAACAGCAGCAGCCATTGTTAAGTTTGGTCCTGGATACAAAGAAGATGAACCAACACCGGTAATTGCAGCGGTGTAATCATACAAACCAACTGACAAAACGGTCAATTCTTTCTTCTGAATGATAATCAAACTTGGCCACAAATATGAGTTCCAAGTGGAAATAGCATTTAAAATGGAAATTGTAGCAATTGTATTAGTACTCATAGGAACTAAAACTCTCCACAAGAATTTCCAGTCTCCACATCCATCAACTCTAGCAGCTTTGTACAAAGAATCTGGGATTCCTTGGAACAATTGAACTAAAAGGAAGATGTAGAATGTGGAAGTGATGAATGGTGCGACAATACCCATGTATGTATCAGCCCATCCTAAGTTGTTCATAGTAACTAAGTTTTGAATCGTCAACATTTCACCAGGAATCATCATGGTCATAAGCAAAATTGTGAACACGTGTTTCCTACCGGCAAATTTCAATTTTGAAATTGCGAAAGCAGCAAATAATGTTGTTGCGATTGTTAAGACGGTGTTGATTGTTGTGACAATCAAGGAGTTCTTGAAGTACATACCTAAGGTTGCACCTTCCTCCAAGCCGACCAACGGAGCAAATCCTGTTCTATAGGCTGAAGAACCACCACCTATCAAATAATAAGATTGTAAATTCCACGCATCGATGAAGTTCTTGAATTGGAATTGACAACCCCAGAACAAAGGCATACCATTTTGCATAACTTCCGGTTTATTCAAACTGGAAACGGTCATCCAATAGAATGGGAATATGGTGATAATACCACCTAATAACAAGATCAAATAAGTGATAGTCTTAAACAAGACCTTCTTCATCATCTGTGAACAAACCTTATCAGGAGCTTCATTGAAGTATTTGGTTGTTTGATGGAATCTCACGCTCAGAGGTTTCTTCTTAAGAACATGCACAGGTTTTTTAGAAACGATGATAGTTTTACTAGCCATTATTTCGCACCTCCTGATAATATTCTGTCAGCTCGTGACATCTTCTTTTGAGTTTTAGCTTTCTCTTTAGCAAGTTTCTTGTCTTCTTTACTCATACGGATGTTTGTCTTCTTGGAGATGAACATACGGATAAGTGTGAAGCAAAGCAACAAGATAAATAACAAATCTGCAACAGCAGAACCTCTATCATATTGAGTTCTGTTAATAAATGAGAACAAATAGTAAACGATAGTCTCAAATCGTGGTGAATCCAAGAACAATGTCTTAGTAGCGGTGTAAACTTTGAAGGCACCGATCAAACTTGTCAATGTGTTGAACAATAAGATAGGTCCAAGAAGTGGAACAGTTATCTTCATAAATTTACGAGCACTTGATGCACCATCAAGTTCAGCGGCCTGATAAACCTGTTTATCGATAGATTGCAAACCTGATAAGAAGATGACAATCTTGAAGGCTAAGCCGTTCCAAATTGAGTAAATGATATAACCGAACATCTGCGGATAAATCTTGTAAGCCCAACTTGAATATAAGTAATAGGAGGTACCACCTGAGAAACCTAAGAATGAACTTGGTCCAACAGTGACGATCGGATCAACTGCGTACAACCAAGACAAGTTGGATCCGAATATTGTATTAATAGCTCCTGTATCTGCCAATAACAAACGCCAAACAGCGGTGATAGCAGTCATTGATGTGACGTATGGTAAAAAGTAAATTGTTTGGAAGACAGATTGGAATTTCTTGATAGAATTTAAGAAAACAGCGATAAAAATTGCTATTGCAGTACAGATTGGAACTGTAACAACTGCGATGATCGTTGTTGTGATCAAAGAGTGTAAGAACGCTGGATCTTCAAATGTAACTTTGAAAAATTCCAATGTCATGTGATTTTGAATGAAATTATCCTGATTGGTGATCAAACGTTTCAAGAAACCGAACAATGTCCATTGTGTGTAAACAAAGTCACCACCCAAACTGACAAATCCCATCAACAATGCGTTGATCATCGGTATGAATGTGAAGAAGAACAATGGAATCAAAGCTGGTAACAAATATATCCAACCTTTCAAATTTCTAACTAAAGTGACGGAACCATCAACACCTTTGACAAAGAAGAATCTTGCGATGATGTTGTAAAGTCCATCTAAGAACAATATCAAATATATAGCAATGCAGATCAAACCCCAACCGGCAGTAGCCAAATAGTAGTTGAGTAAACTTGTATCATTCGCCACACCACAAGCGTTCAAAAATGGAGTGCGGCATGCGAAGAATAATGCACAGCAAACTGCTAACAAGATGATCGACATTGATAAAGGATATCTTTTAACAGTGTTCAAATATCTTTTATAAATGTTATTTATGCCGAAAGCAGATTGTAAGAATCCAACAACACAAACAACAACGGTGATTGAGAATAACCAAGCGTTGTGCTCCAAGAATGAAACTTGGATGTACATACCGGTGATTGGATCAATACCACCTTCCGGTGTTGTTGCATACAAAATTCCAAAAACAATCAAAAACAAAGCGGAGAACAGATAAAAGGAGAAAAATCTTCTTTTTTGCGATGTTCCATCCCTTGGAGTTCTAACCCAATTGGTGAAATCTACCCAGAACTCACCAAGACGGCTAACAAACACCAATGGTTTCCAGTTTTCAGACCAGAAACGGCAAAATGATTGCCATTTTCTTTTGACATTTGGAACGAAATTTCTGAAGTTAGTATAGGTCTTTATACAACGAACGAAAGCGTGTATAAACATGAACCACACTTCTTTAACATACAAACCGAAGTTTCTAAAGAAATAGCGATCGAGTGGTTGACCTCTTCTCTCCAACTTAACTTCTTCAACAACAAGAGAATCTGTTTGAAGTTCTTTAACTATTCTGTAGGCTTTTCTATCAAAGTCCCGATTAATCAAAGATTTTTCTTGAGTCTCTTTTGCTAAAGTTGTACTACTTGAGTTCATCTATCCTTTCCTCTGTAACACCATCGAAGATGTGCAGTGAATGTCTTCTGACCGCCAAATTGACAATGTCACCGCTCTTGATATTTCCTTCAGAGATAATAATAGCTTTACAAGGTTCATTGTTGATTGTAAAGTGAAGTGTTGTATCACGTCCTAAAACTTCACAGTAATCAACTTTAACTTTGAATGAACGTTTCAAATCCTCCTCAGTTTCAGCAATCTTGAAACCTTCAGGACGGATTCCAATATAACAATCTTCAACATCTGGATATTTCTTCTCACATAATATCAAATCACCAGATGTAACTTTATTCTTTGAAACACTACCTTTGACAACATTGATAGGTGGGTTTCCTAAGAATTTTGCAACGAACAAATTAGCAGGATTTCTATACATCTCTTGTGGTGATGCAGTTTGTTGCAAAACACCTTCTTTCATAACGACCAATCTATCGGAAATTGACATTGCTTCCTCTTGGTCGTGAGTAACGAAGACAGTTGTGATCTTTGTTTCTTGTTGAATACGTCTAATTTCTTCACGCATCTCAATACGTAATCTTGCATCCAAGTTTGAAAGTGGTTCATCCAACAACAAGATGGTCGGATTCTTAACCAAAGCACGAGCGATAGCAACTCTCTGTTGCTGACCACCTGATAATTGAGATGGTTTTCTCTTCAAAAGAGCTTCAATTTTACACAATCTTGCTGCATTCAATGCTCTTTGTGCAGCTTCTTTCTTTGGAACTCTCTTATTCTCAAGTGGGAACATAATATTCTGTTCAACAGTCATGTGAGGATACAAAGCGTAGTTTTGGAAAACTAAACCGATACCACGTTTTTCTGGTGGTAATCCTGAAACATCATGCTCATTGAATAAAATACGCCCGGAAGTTGTCTTATACAAACCTGATAAGGCAAACAATGTGGTGGACTTACCACAACCTGAAGGTCCTAATAAACAAACAAGTTCACCCTCAGGAATTTCTAATGTTAATTGATTGACAGCAATGACCTCTTTAAAGGCAATTGTCATCTTATCAAAGCGAATTTTCATAGAAATCCTCCTGATTATATTATTACTATTAAATTATAACTTAATATGTAATCTTTTACCTATTAATATTGTAAAAAAATGTAAGCGTT
>CALVKB010000033.1 GCA_944332485.1 uncultured Bacilli bacterium
CGTATTTTTTCAAAGTTTTTTTATATGACAACAACAAAGTTTTAAATTTTGTCTCTACATCGTAAGAATTATCAAGAACATAACGATATGCCTTTTTATAAGCTAAACAACATTTACCTAGTGCCTCGAGATCAACTTGTTTTTTAGTGAAGAAATTTTGATATTTGATTAAAGATTTTTTAATTGTGCAAACTTTACTACTAGAACAGTAAATATTCAAAACCAAAGGCAAAAATTCCAAATAATTGTAATAAGAGAATTTCGCATTGGTCTTCTCAAGTATTTTTTGAAATAAAGTGACATTGTAAAATTTATTGAAGGTGTAAGTATCATCATCTTTATAAACTTTCTGATATAAAATATTTCCGATTATTGAACCTTTTTTAAATTTCATATATTTTGAGATATTTTGAATGTAAGATATATTTTGAAAGGAGCATGTTATAACACTCGGGTTATTATCAACGACACTGATTCGATCGACGTAACTTAAAAACTTGTGAGAATAAATAGCATTATTAGTTGTGAACATGACATACTGTCCTTTCACAACGTTATATTTGAACAAACTATCGAATAGATCTTCTTTATTTGTTATTTCATACAATCTGAAAACTTGATTGTACTTTCTAACAAAATAAGAGATGCTATTATGTAATTTGATCTGCTGACCTTCCTTGTAAACCAAAATGACTTCAAACTCATGAACGTTTGAATTAAGAAGATTTTTGAAAAAAGCTTTATTATCATCCTCGTTGTAACAATCATCGCAGAAAACAACAAAACTGTACTTAACTTTCCTATTGTATGAATTATCGTAATTGAGCATCAACTTGTTGTTTTCAATAAGCTTTGTATAGGTTCCACCATAATAAACAAAATAAGATGAAAAAATTATGTAGACTCTTTTGAAAAAGAAGATTGTTGAATCCACAAAATTGAATTTTTTAAATGATAATTCTTTATGAATAAGCAACATGAAAAGTCGGTAAAAAAGATGGATGGAAGTGAAAAGTTTTCTGTAAATATCATAGTCCAATTGATTATGTAAAAATAACTTGAAAACATAGATAGCATCAAGTCTTGTATTCAACTGATTTGGAAATGGAAAATTGTACTTTGCATCCGATGTTTTATCATAGTTTATCTTTACATTGTCAACGCAAATCAACTTTGTACAATAATAAAATGCTCTTAACAAAAAGCTTAATTCATTATCCTTTTCCATCAAAGTATCAAACTGCAATGAATTTTTCTTAAGAAAATCTGCATCGAATAAATAACAAGATATAAAAGGATAAATTGTTTTTTCATTTAAAATTAACTTCATCGCTTTCAAAGCGGTCAACTCTTCATCAAAATCATGTGTCACATATTTGAATTTATGTTTTTTCTTTATCTTTTCGACAAATGACAAATGATAAATCGATTGATTCATAATGCTCAATTTATCGAGTTTTTCAACAAAATCAGCCTCAAAATATACATTGTCATTGATAAACATGATATATGGACAATCGCAATTTGAAAGAGCATGATTGAAATTAATAGACTCGTTTTTATCGGTTATAACAATCGAATATTCGAAAGTTGATTTTTGCTTTATCAAAGAAACAAGATAATTCAAATGTTTTGGAACATAAAAACGGACTTTGAAATTTTTCAAGGTTTGCTTATTAAAATCGTCTATGATATTGCTTGTATAATCGAAGTTGTAAATCAAACTGACAACAAACAAAAATTTAATATCTTCCATATGTTCATATTTTAGCAAATCGAGTTTTTCATATGACATGACAATGTTATATATAAATGGTGTAAATAAATCATATCCGATTTTTCAAAATGATACTTGCTATAATAAAATGCAAGGTATTAAAGATGAAATTTGCATTACAGAACATCATAACAGACTACTCTTTCTACAATTCCTTGATCAACGAGGAAAAGTTAGTTAAGTATTTGAAAAATAATGATATTGATGGTGCTATAATTACCGATTTCAATAAATTGAACGGTGTTTTTTCTTATTCTTCCGCCTTTAAAAAAGAAAATTTAAAATTCGGAATCGGTTTTAAATCAAATGTAACATTTGAAAATAGAAACTTTGATGCAACTATCATAATAATGAACAATGAAGGCTATAAAATTGCTTTGAACAAATATCAAGAGATAACAAATAATAACTTTGATATAAGCGATATAGATAACTTCTATTCCTATTTCTCACTTATTGTTAACTTTGATGAAGTAACAAATAAAAATTTGGATGAGAACTTTTTAAATTCACTCAAACAAAATAGTCAAAACTTCTACATAGGGCTTAATTTTGAAAATGCAAAAAGATATTCTTTAAATTTCCAAACTATCATAGATCAACCAATATGTTACCTTTTTGAAGAGGAAAAAAATGCCTTTGAATATCTTCAAAAGTTGAAAAAAGAAGATTCATCAAATATTAATTTCGATAATTGCCTCTATCCTCAATACGATGATATTTATAAAACTTTCGATGAACAAACAATAAAAAACAGCTCTGATCTTTTAAACAAGCTTACCTTTGATCCATCTTTTATAAAAGGTGAATTACCAAATCAAACACATAATGATTTCAGCACATTGAAAAATCTTGTTTATGAAAATTTAAAACTCAAAAATTTGCAAAAGAAAAAATACATAAAAAGAGCTGAATATGAACTTGATATCATCGACAAAACATCTTTTGCAACATATTTTTTGATCATTCATGACATCATAAAAACTGCTTATGAAAATGATATTTTGATAGGTCCTGGAAGAGGTTCAAGTGCAAGCTCATTAGTTGCTTTCTTACTTAACATAACAAAAGTTGACCCAATCATTTACAATCTGACATTTTCAAGATTTTTAAATGTGAAAAGAGCTAATCCACCTGATATTGATATCGATGTCGAAGATGACAAACGTGGTAAATTGATAGATTTATTAAAAGAAAAATACTCCAATTTATCACATATCAGAACATACACAACTTTCAAATGTAAATCAGTATTAAAAGCTCTTTTTAACATATTTCCAATTTCTGAATATCAACAAAAATTGTTATTAAATTCACTCTCCACACACATAACTAATTTCCAAGATGAATACAAAACAAATCAAAGATTCAAATCACTTATTGATTCATCAGATAAGACATATTTGAACATCATTCAAATTGCAACAAAACTGCTCAATGTGAGAATAAATACGTCAATTCATCCTGCCGGTATTATAATAAACAAAGACAGATTGCAAAATTTAGTTCCAATCACTTCGGAAAACAACATCGATATCGTTCAAGTTGAGTATCCTGAATTGGAGCATCACAACTTTTTGAAAATCGATTTACTTGCTTTATCAAACTTAAGTTTTATCACCAAAATCAAACAAGAAATAGTGAATATTTACTATAAAGATAGTGATAAAAATAAGATATTAGAAAAATTGAAATTTGAAAATATCCCACTTGATGACGATAAAACATTCCTTATTTTAAACAAACTTCATCTTGCTAATATCTTCCAATTGATTTCCTATGGAATCAAGGAAGTTATAAAAAAAGACGAGATTACAAATTTCAACGACCTTGTAAACTTATTGGCATTATATAGACCTGGACCTTTGGATCACATCGATACATACATAAAAAATAAACAATATAAAAAAGCTATAAAATACAAAAATGAAAAACTAGAAGCGATTTTAAAAGATACATACAATACGATAATTTATCAGGAACAAATAATCGCAATTGCTAATAAACTTGCTAACTTCTCTGAGGAAGAATCAGATTTATTCAGACGCGCGATATCCAAAAAAGATATCAAGAAAATGCAAATTTACAAAAACTTGTTTATAGAAAATCTCATCAAATATGCAAACTATACAAACAATGATGCAATAGTTTTATACGACACTATCGAGCAATTTGCACAATATGGTTTCAATAAAGCACACTCAGTTTCATATTCACTTATAACTTACACTTTGCTTTATTTCAAAGCTAATTTTCCAAAGGCTTTTTACAAGGTTTCCCTTGATGAAGAACAACTCGGAGGTGAGAATTTCTTAAGACTGAATAAAGAGATGACAAATCGCAAATTATTTATAAAACAAGTGAATGTCAATAAGTCTCTTTTCAGCAAATACAATGTTATCAATGATAACTTCTATATCCCTGTAAAATTCATCAAAAATATCAGTTTTGATGCAACCTGTTTGGAAAATATAATCGCTGAACGAAAGAAAAATTTTACAAAACTTGAGCAATTTTTGTATGTTTTAAAAACAAATAACTTCGAATCATTATTAAATGCTTTGATAAATTCCGGATTTTTAGATGAAATTATAAAATCGAGATATTCCCTATTAACAAACCTTAGTAAACTGAAACTTTTCTATGAATTTCAAACTTCACCAGATGATGAATTCAATTATGATAACATCCATATCGATGATTCAATAAAAATGGAAATATTCTTAAAAGAGAAAGAGACCATGAAATTATTTTTATCATCTAATTTAAAAACTATGTTCAATTTAAAAGACTACAAAGAGCATCTTTATGTTGTTTATAGTGACTTTACATATGCTGAAAATTACTACAAAGTAAGATTGATCGATGAATTGAACGAAATTGAAGTAAAAATAAAACAACGCCCTGATTTGAATATCAAACCAAGATGCGTTGTCTATTTAGAAAAAATAAATCAAACTAATAATCAAATTAAATTTTCAAATTTCTACAACTCGATAAAACTTGTCAAAACAATCACAAAACAAAATTAAGCTTGAAATAACTGATCGGCAAGTTCCGGATAATCTATGAACGGATTTCTGTTGCCTTGATATTCAAAGACTCTGTTGTTTCTTTGAATTTCAAATTCATCAACAGGATCCTCTTTGTTCCATTCAAGTAAAACTGATAATTTACCCATTGTACAAGTTGAATCGGAATTAGCAATATCATCGGTTAAAATCAATGCTTTGGAAGCTGAAGTGCCCATATACATCGTATACATATAGAATAATGTACGTGCGACATCACCTCGATGATCACCGACAAAATTGTGAATACCTTTAACTTCATTTGAAGTTACATTTGGAAACATATAGTCACCAGAGCTGACATAATCGTAATATTTATCACTGTGGAATTCATTGGTATCTTTTGAGCAACCACGTAAATTATGCAAATCTGTTGTATGATTTTTTGTATTACCATCTGGTCTTCCCGAACCATCAATATTCATGTGTGCACATGCCCAAACATGCTCTCTATTCCATGAAGTACCACCATCCCATTTAGCGACTATATCATCACCATCATACAATCCATAAATATATCCAGGTTTTGATGGATTTTCATCGGTATAAGGTATTGTATATCTAGCTTGATCGTAAGAATAAACAGTGATAGTTTTAATAAGTTCATTTAATTCTAATCTAAGATCATTTCCAGTTAAATCCATATCAATATCTTTATAATATTCTTCTTTGTCAACAAGTGTGTATTTAGTTGACAGAATATCGTTCTTACCTGGCACAACCGGATCTCTTTCAGGAACTTCAAAACTGAAATCCAATTCAGAATCGGGATTAACAAAAAGATCTATATCAATTGAATATAAGTACATAGCTTTTTTAACTTCACTTCTAAATGTAAAATCAAAACTTTCAGAAACAGAATCGATATTTTCAAAAACATAAGAATCAGGTGAAGTATTTGTAAATTTTATAGTATCTTTTGTCGTGTCACCAACATTCAAAGTGAAAGCACCTCTACCACTTGAAGCCACAGACAATACAACAGTTATGTTTTTTACATAAACATCTTCACCGAAATGTCCGCTTAAAATAAAATCTGCATCAGTAACAGGAGATTTATTTGAACCAAATTGTAAACCTTTACCAGCACCATAAGATGAATATGGTAAAGAAGAAAATGTGTAATTTACATTGTTAAACGTGGGTCTATTTTCAACAGGTGTTGTTTCTGGACAACCATTTTTATCTAAAATATCTTCACTGGTAAATGTATATGTATACTTTTTTTGAATCCAATCTTCATAACCTGTAGGTTTTTCGATATCAGGTAAAGTTACAGTTGAACTTGTTGCAGAACTTGATGAACTTGTTGCTGAACTTGATGAACTTGTTGCAGAACTTGATGAACTTGTTGAACTCAAAGAAGTGGTAGTATCACTAACTGTAGTTGAAGAATTCGATAAAGAACTGTTAGTAGACTGACAAGCACCTAAAGAAAGCAAACTAAATAATGTTATAGTAAGTGAATTTTTTATCATTTAATTACCTCTTTTCAAGATTATTTAAAATTTTACAAAATAAAAATGCAATTTAAAAGCCCATTTTGAGATTTCAAAATGAGCTTTAGTTATATATCTATTTCAATAAATTACATTATTTTTGCTTTTGTCTCAGTATCACCTGGAACAACCTTATCATCGGTAACAGGTTTCAACTCTTTATCATCTTTCACAACTGAAAAAGCATTTGACTCAAGCAATTCTTTCATCATTCTCTCTCTTCTATCGCGAGTGATCTTGATAGTATCGTATTTATTTGCATAAATATACAAAATGATGATGATTGCTAACATTGAAACAATTATAAGGATTGAACCGAAGATTCTAAAATCAACCAATCCCATTCCTAACATGGAACCAAATGTCTTTTGGGCCATATAAACAGGGTTTTGTGTTACAGGATCAATATTGAAAGCACACATACCTAAGATGGCAAAAACTAAACCCATCAACCAAATAGCGCCAAAAAATGACAATAAAGTAATTTCAACAATCTTTGATTTTTGTTCTTTTGTCAATTGTTTGTGTTCTTTTTTCATCCTGACAACCTCCGTTTATATAAAGATTTATTTTGTTTCAGTACTCTTTTTTAAATTTTCTTCAAACTTTCTCACTTCTTCGAAAACTTGTGAGAAAACTTTCAAAAACTCCTCTTGAGATTTAGATAAGATCTCATTGAAAATATTTGCAAACTCTTGGAAAGCTTTGTTGATGTCTTCAACTTTGTTCTCACCAGTGAAAATCTTCAAACTTTCGATATATTTGTTCTGAGCATTGACAAATTCCTCATCGGTTTCTTTGGAATGTTGAACCAAGAAATGTGCCAAATTGAACAATTTGCTCATCTCATTGCTGATAAAAGAAACTGATGGATCTTTCATAGCATCTTCAATTTTCATCTGTGGATTTGCTTGAAGATACTCTCTTATTGCTTTATTGAACTCCATGAATTTTGTGTTTGTTAAAACAGCTAAAGTTCTAAAAGCAAAAGCACGGAAATATCTTTCATCCATCTTAATCATCTTTTCAAAATCAGGTTCCAATGTCTTATCGTTACCTAATTGTCTTAAAAATCCGTTCAAAATATCGTTGAATGTCTCACGAATTCCGATGATGTAATCGATGAGATCCATGTATAAAGCATCTTCAACATAGACAAACTTCTTACCGTTTTCTTCTCTGGTTTTGATAATTCTTGAATCATCACCATAAACATCATTGTAAAAATTTGTAACTTTCTCTCTGACTTGTTTACCGATGTCTCCATTTTGCTCACACCATAAATCAAAAGGAGTTTTTGGTTGTGTCATTGATCTTATGATATTTCCTCTAATAACATACTTTTCATAATCATGATTTTGACCAGGTGCAGTAATAAAATATGTTAAGGTCTCTCTAACTTCCAAAGCAATTTCATAAACTGCAAAAACGTATCTTTCACTATTATTCATCAATATATCCCTCCGAATAACACTATTAAATTATAAAACACATTTTAATATTATTAACAAAATATACTAATTTTTTAATTTAAAAGGCACTTCTAATTAAATAACTTGTCCTCATTTTCCTCTTGAAGGTAATTTTTTAAATCAGAAACTCTTTTAATTACGAATTTTGCATGTTTTTTTACACCCTGCACAGAGTGATTCATACAAAAGGAAATTGGAAAATTGTCAAACATGCTTATATCATTACCAGAGTCACCAACAACAGCAATCTCATTTATGTTCAAGTTATTTTTTTGTGCCAAGTCTAAAAGACATTTACCTTTAGATGTATTTACACCGGTTATTTCAATTGAAGAGACAGAATGTGCTAAAGTGCAAAATTCACTGAACTTATCTCTGAACTGTTTGAATACTTCATAAGCATCATCATTGTGTTTCTTACCTAAACCGAACACCGGCATCAATTTATACACTTCTTCATTTTCTAAAACTTCAAAGAACTTCTTTTTGGAAATCACAATTTTATCCGAATATGCAAAACGGAAAAATGTAGCAAACTTAATCAACGACTTCACTACAAAATTTTCATTAGTATAAGCGTACATCTTATCTTGAAGTCCCATCAATAGCCAACCGCGGATTCCGTAGTTATGATCAACTGTCGAAACAAGTTCCACCATTTTTTTATTATCAAGAGGTACTTTATTAGTTACAACATCATCCTCAGTTGCAAAAAAAGATCCGTTACAACCGATGAAGGATATTTTACATCCGAGTCTTTTTTCAATCTGTTTTTTAATTTTTAAAGTTCTGCCTGTAACAACACAAATATGTCCACCTTGATTTACAAAATCACGAATCATCTTCACGTTCTTATTTGTTATCAAAGTGAAGTAATTTTTCGGATAGAACAAAGTGCCATCCAAATCTAGTGCAAGCAGTTTAATTTTTTTCGTGTAACTCATAAACTCATTATAAACAATAAAAAATTCATATATTTAAATTAAATAAATGTTAAAAACATTTTCAAATATATGAACAAAATTGCTTATTTAACTTTTTGTAATAAATCTAAGTATTTTTGATAGATTTTATCAGTTGCTTCTTCGATTGTTATCTTGTCAGTATTCATCAGAAAATCATACCTTGGTAAGTTTTTCTTATCAAAGATAATTTTGTCATTTTCAATCCTTTGATGAGCTTTTTCAATACTATCTTGACGGCAGATCATCCTGTTAAATCTAGTAACTTCAGAGGCATACAAATAAAATGTAATTATCTTCTTTTGATTCAATTTTTGAAATGATGCCACACCGTTAGGATCTAAAATTATAGCTTTATCATCCCTTATTTCGGAAACACGTGTTCCATAAAAACAATCGTTGTATCTTGTCATTTCCACCAATAAACTATCTTTGAATTCTTTTAAAATTTCTTGCTCAGTTAAAAAGTAATAATCAACTCCATCCTGCTCACCTAGTCTTTTGTTTCTTGTAGTGCAGGTGATTACTTTCTTTATATCGTATTTCAATTGTAACATCTTGGCTACTTCAGTTTTTCCACTAGCGGAAGGTCCAAATAAGATTATCATTTTTTCTCTTTCCTTTTATAACGATAACGATCTCTGAAAAACAAACATACAGAAGCAATAGCGAAAATAAGAAAAGCAATTCCTAATGAAATACAAATGTAAGTGTATATTTCAGTTGATATAGTGTAATTCAAATTACCATAGTTGTATTTAGCAATTATAGCTGACAAAATGGTTCCTGCTCCAAGAAAATAGAACAAACACATCAAATAAAGTTTGTAATCAAGATAGGACTTTTTAAGAGCGTACGGCATATAAAATGTCAACATCAATGAAATTCCAATAACTAACGCAATCAAACTTGGTGTCCATAGTTGCCATGTTTTAAATGCGATACCAATATCAGTGAAGAATATGGAAAATAAGGCCAAAAAGGAGATGATTGATAAAGAAAGTCTTCCATTTTCCTTGTATCCACCTTCCTTATGCAAAAATTTAATAATCTGCTCAGGATCATCAATAAATTTGGTAACACCAGCTTGAATAAGTTCATCCTTAGAGGTAAAACCATGATAGAAAGAATAATAGTGTTTCAAAATATTAGCATTCTTTGCAAATTCAAAATCGACTACACTATCACCGAAATATGCAATCTCATCCTCAGTTAGGATGAATGTCTTTTTAACTTCTTCGATCACATCCGGATTAGGTTTTCTTCTCCTTTTTTCATCATCACCAATTATCAAGTCAAATGACAGCCACGGGAAAACTTCCTTCAAAATAGCTTCAGCTAACTTTTGTGGTTTATTTGTAATAACTACCAAATGATAGCTGGTTTTATAAGCGTATAAAAGCATATTTGTGATGCCTTGATAAGCTCTTGATTTTGTACATGGAAAATTTGAGTAGCGATCTATGTAATCCTTATATACTTTTTTGAACAATTCCTCATCCACATCACACCCAATGGCATTTTTTATAAGATGCTTAGAACCATGTCCTAAAAACTTCATGTACTCCTCATAAGAGTGAGTTGGCAAATTGTTTTTTTCTAATGCTTTGTTCACAGCATCTGAAATATCTTCAAGAGTATCAACTAAAGTTCCATCCAAATCGAAACATAAACATTTAACCCTAGTCAACCAATGTGAATTTCGTTGAATAATCTTCGTATCTTTTTTCTGTTTCTGTGTCATATCTTTAATTATTTTATCAAAAACACAATAATAAGAAATTAATAAAAAATTTTTTTTAATTGTAGGTTGTTTTTTCTTAAAATAATCACATAGGAGAAAAGTTAAATGATTAAATTAAATGAAAGAAGTCACATATGTCAAGGTTTGATGAGGATCAACAATATGACAGATAGTGAAGTTGATGATTTAATAAAATTTGATCTTGAAAATAACATAAATTTTTTCGACACCGCAGATATTTACGATAATGGTAATTCCGAAAGAAAATTAGGAAATTTCATCAAAAATAATCCTACTTTACGTAATAAGATGTTCATTCAAACAAAATGTGGAATCAAAGAATCTGAACTTGGAAAGAAATACGATTTATCTTATGAATATATAATTGATTGTTGCAAACAATCATTAGCTAGATTAAATCTCGAACAGATTGATTCTTTTTTGTTGCATCGCTTGGATCCATTGATGGATGCACAAGAAGTTTACAAAGCCTACAAATATTTAAAAGACAACAAAATGATCAGATATTTAGGTGTTTCCAATTTCACAACAAACGCTATAAATTATCTGCTTGATAATAAAGTTGAAATTATAACCAACCAAATCCAAGTTGGTTTAGGTCAAACCAATATTTTGGATGAAATAATAGCATTTAATAATTCCGATGGAATCTACTCTTCAACAACCGATATGCTGTTTTATCTTAAAAATAAAAATATTGAGCTTCAATCTTGGTCACCATTTCAATATAAATTTTTCAAAGGTTCAATTTTTAAAGTTCCTGAAATGACAAATTGTATGGCAAAAATTTCAGAACTTGCTAAAAAATACAACACATGCAACGGAAGTATTGTTACAAGTTTTCTTCTAACAATCTATAATAAAACCTATGTCATCATCGGTGACGTAAAAAAAGAGAGAATATTAGAAAGTAAAAACGGTGAAAATGTTAAACTAAGTAGGGAAGATTTTTACAGCTTATATCAAAGCGCTAATAATATTCTTTATTAATGTGCATCATATGCACATTCTGGGCCTGTAATTCAGTTGGGAGAATGTTTCGTTCGCAACGAAAATGTCGTGAGTTCGATCCTCATCAGGTCCACCATTAAGAAAGCATTGGTTTGATACGCTATAAAAGGCTAATCAAACTTTTTTTGTATAAAAATTAGCAAAATTTAGCAGTA
>CALVKB010000034.1 GCA_944332485.1 uncultured Bacilli bacterium
TGAAGTCAAAAAACAGCATTATCATTTTAAAAAATTTTTAAGTGCTTAGTTTTGCATTAAATATGATAAATAACAATAAAATAATTAATATTGTAATAAAAGAGTTTTTATTCTATACTTAATACGTTTCGGGTTCATAGTGTAGTGGTTATCACGTCTCCCTGTCACGGAGAAGACCGCGAGTTCGAGTCTCGCTGGACCCGCCATCTGCAGCTGTAGTTCAATGGTAGAACTTTAGCCTTCCAAGCTAACTACACGGGTTCGATTCCCGCCAGCTGCTTTTTTATTTGTCATTTAATTAAAAAAGTCAAAAATATTGACATATATTAAATTTTTTGAAAAAGCCATAAATTTTGATAATAAAAACCTTTATATATTATTTTTCGTAAAATAAAAACAATGTAAACGCTTTTATTTTTGTTAAACTCTAAGTAATATGTAAGGAGATATTTTGTATGAAAAAATTTAAAAAGTTGAGTGTTTATGGACTTTCACTTATATTAGGTTTTGGAAGTTTACAAACATTAGCTAGTTGTAGTGGTAATGACATAAGTACAAGCCTCACTACAGATGAAACACCAATTTCTTCTACAACTTCTTCAACAACAAGTTCAACGACTAGTTCAACTACAAGCTCATCAACAAATTCATCAACCAGTTCTGGTGGTTTTGAAGAAACACAATTGGTTGATATAAGTTGGAGTGAAGAGTCTGATTTAGTAGGTGATTCAGTATTCTTATCGTCAAATTTGGATCTTTATCATTTAGTTGCTACTGCAACAGTCGATGGTAAAGCGTGCGATGTTGAATTCATATCTGAAAATGAGAATGTTGCAAAAATATTGGAAGGTAACTACTTGAAAGCAACTGGTACTGTGGGACAAACTGTCATCAGAGCCCACGCCGTCGCTGCCAAGGATAATAAAAAAGATTTGACTTTCACACTGACTGTTAAACAGTATGTGCAAGTTGAAGCTAATATCGATAAAAACACCCTTAGAAAAGATGATACAGCACAAATTACTGTCACGAATCTTCCTGAGGATGGATTAATTGAATATACTACAAAAAACAATAATGTTGAAGTTGGTCAAACAGGTCTTGTTACCCCATTAACTGAAGGTAATGATACAATCACAGTTTCACTTTACTATCAAATAGGATCTTCAAAATTACTTGTTAGTTCCACAACAATAGAAGTTTACTGTGCTCTTGCGGAAGATCCGAGTGTAGTTTTGAATAACGGTAATACTAATATTGCTCTTAATGTCAATGAACAGAAAGATGTCGCTTTGAGTATAAATAACATCGCTGCTGAGAATATTTTGGAAGTTACAGTCACTGGTCATGAAGATCATACATCGAATTTCACATATTTATTTGGCGATGATTATTCCAAGATTTCAATGACACTTACAGCTAATGTTTCATTCTCAATAGTAGTCACTGTCAAATATACTGATGCTTTGGATCAAACTCAACAAATTCAAACTCAAGAGTATCAAATAACTCCAGTCAATACTGGAACTATCAATTTTGATACTCATCAAGATACTTTAAGTATGGAATATGGTTCAACTTTGACATTGGGTGTCGTTGGTACACTTAATTCTCAAGAGATAACCTCTTCCGATTATTCATTTGAGTACGATAGTACATTTATCGATATCGCATCAAACGGTCAGATAACCACCAAGAAAGATGGTACAACACAAATCAAAGTTTATTTGAATGAGTTACCAGATGTTTATGATACAGTCACGTTGGAAATTACACCTGTTTATACATTCAACTGTGTAACATCAGATAGCACTTTGTTCAAAGACGAAACACTTAATTTGTCTTTTACGGCAACAAAAAATGGTGTTGATGACAAAGGTTCTGTTTTGGTGAGTTTCGGTACAGAAAATATTCTCACTTATGATAGTGAAACCTTCAGCTTAACTCCTGTTAGTGCTGGAAATACCTCTGTTACATTGACTTATCATGATTATTCAACAACTATAGACATAACAGTTAGTGAACCTATTGTGATCACTCATGATTTAGGTACAGATAATTTATCTTGGACAACGGAAAATGCTTTGACAAGTGCAGAGCTTTTAACTCATTTTACCGCTTACCAAAATTTAGAAGTCTACCAAAATGGTGAGTTAAGTTTAGTATTTGATGAAAATACTCAAGAAGCATTGGATGCTAAGACAAAAGGTACTTATAAAGTTCATGCTGAAGTTACAGTAAACGGAAGATTGTTCAAATCTAATGTTGTAACAATCGAAGTTAATGAAGTTATCGATGAGTTCACCATTTATTATTATGACAAAGGTGGTGATTATACCGATCTCACTTCACTTTGGATTTGGGGTACAAACAATACCGAATATTTCATAAAAGGTGTAGATACTTTACAATCTTTACCAGATTCATATGTGTTCCGTGAGGAAGTTTACCTTGATAATACAACCGGTGAAGAGACTGAGAGTAATGTTGATTCAATCGCTTGCTTGAAGTTCACCTTGAGAACGGATGTCTCTTATGATATTTACACCGATTGGGATGGTTTAACCCCGAAAGAAACTAAGACAATCTCTTTGAATGATGTCAATTCAGGCGTTATTTTAAGAACTGAAGATGGTTCCAAACAAACAAGTGATTACAATTACAGTTACAGTTTGATGAATGAAGCAAAACCATCAGCATATTTGTACAATAACACAACAATTTATCCGTTAGGAAAATCTTCTTCAAGATACTATACTTCCGTTTATAGTGGACAAGATTTAACAACTTATGAAACATATGTTCCAACTACTATGACAAGTGTTGATTTAAGAATTAAAGTTGATAGTCCAGATAAGAACGGTTACGTTACTGGCTTGTACACATTCGGTCAAGCAGAAACTTATACACTTGTAATGGGATTGGAGTCAGATGTTGATAATTTCATGCATTATGTGATTTCTTTAACTTCAGAGACTGCAGTTTACCAAGGATTTAATAATACAGGAGATACTGTAAATTACACTTATCAAACCCTCGATTTTTCAAAGATAATTTTGAGAGATATTGGTGGAGGTGTTCAAACTGATAATTTGACATTAGATTCTGTTGCATTGAATCACGCTTTTGATGAAAACGGTGTTTTAACAATAAGTATCTCGTTGTATGACTACGCTCAACATGTTGGTGATTATATCGGAGTTCAAAAGATTGTTATCGGATAGGAGTGAAAGATGAAAAGCAAATTCAAATTTTTGATACCTGTTTTGTTGTTGCCTATTTTAGGTAGTGCATCATGTTCGTCAGGAGTTTCTTCTTCTGATTCTTCTTTGGATTCTTCATTTGATTCTTCTTATAATTCTTCGATATCATCAAGTACTTCTTCAAATGTTGATGTTAAACCAATTACATCAGTTACTTATTATGTCGAAGCAAGTTTGGTCAATGGTGATAATTTAAATTCACTCTGGATTTGGAATAATAATTCAGCTGCATTGGGGCCTAAAAAAGGCTATTTTATAAAAAATATCGTTAATTCTGAAATTCAAGAAGTAGCTGATAGGGAATTTAAGACTTTCACTTTGACAGTCGGCAGCAATTATACTGGTGTTTGCACTATTTGGGATTGCACTGAAACTATTGATTTGACAATAGATGAAACATTCTTCGACGGACTTAAGTTTTTAATTCGTAGCGAAGATGGAACCAATCAAAGTTCGAACTTTGATTTGTCAATTTCAAATTTACAAGGTGATGCCAGTGTTTATTATGTGACTGTTGATGGTTCTTTAACATATTATTTGGATCCGAACGAAATACCTGAAATACCAGTCGCTCCAGTTATATCTGAAGATTTGAAGTCGATAACTTTCTATTATTATCGTAAAAACAAATCTGAATATTTGAATATGAATTATATGTATTTCTTCTCTTTCGACACTAAAACTGTTGCTGTAGTACAACCAAGTTGGAGTTATGTCGATTTCAAAGTTGGAAATTTGACCTACACACTTGCAAAATGTACTTTTGAATTTGATAAATCTTATTTAGGTGATGCACAGTGGAATTTCACTGGTAAGAGCACTATAACTTTCACACGTGAATTGATTACAGGTGGAATTTTAGTTAGAACTTTGGATGGTGTTTACAAAACAAGTGATATCAAGCCAGAATATGATAGAGTTTTAACTTCCGGTAGCGAAGCTGGAACCATCATTTATATTGATCGAAGTGAATATGAGTGGAAATCTGATGTTGAAATAGTTTACGAACCAGGTGATACTTATTATTCAACTGCTGAATTGACAGAAGCTTTATCAAGTTTAGCAAACAGTTAAAGGAGATAGATATGAAAAAGTTATTTAAACATTTGACATTTCTTGCTGCAGGGATGTTGACGTTATGTTCAACAAGTTCATTAACATTGCTCGATTCGATAAATACCAACGTTAGAAAACAAAATGAAGATACTAAAGATTCTCAAGAAGTTCTTTTCAAGTTGTACTATTATCGTTCAGATAATGATAGTTCTTTTAACAATATTTGGTTTTGGTCTGAGGATGAATCAAATCCGGGTGCTGGTTACACATATTTCACAGGTGAAACCAAGACATTCCCACAGACTTCCGATATGGTTTGGTATGAAGCTGTAATTTACAATAACGAAACTATCTCTGTTACATCTCAATGGTCTGTATTCAATGACGGCTATAGAGATTTGACTGTCACCCAGAACTCTTTCTCCGGTGGTTTGATCATCAGAAATGGTGATGGTTCAAGACAAACCGGTGAGTTGAAAGTTGATTTTGACCAGCTGTCAAAAACTGAGAGTAAAGAGATCTTTTACATCGATAAAGGTGACAAGGTTGGTGGTGATTTCTTCTATGATGTCAATGCTATTCCAAGTTACTCAGTGACCAATGTCAGATTTGACCAAAACGGTTTTGATTTACCAGTTTTGGATTTCACAACAAAATCTACAATTGACTTCAATATCTCCGATATGAAAGTTAGAAAATACCGTTATGTTTCCGGTTCTAAGAGTTACTCTTCAAATGATGTTAATTTAAGTGGTAATTTAAGAAAAGTTGGAACGAATCACTACCGTGTTGATTTGACTAATATAACTGTTATAGATCCAACATGGAAATATGATTTGACTGTTGTCGATTCAAAAGGTAGTTCAACTTACGATATCGACATGCAAACTTATTATTCCACACCTTTATTTGAAGATAACTACACTCCTGACGAAAATTTACAATTAGGAAGTTTTATACGCTACAATACTGAAACTAAATCAGAAGAGACGGTTTTTAGAGTTTGGACACCATTTTCAAATGAAACAAGATTGTTAGTTTATGAAGGACCAGATACTATTACACCGAAAATTTCTAAATTGATGAAAAACACCGGCAAAGGAGTTTATGAACTTGTTATTGATGAAAATTTGGGTGGAAATTATTACAATTTTTCAGTTTTGAATTTTGGTAAACAGACTGTTAGAATTCCAGATCCATATCAAGAAAGCGGAAATGCTAATTCTACAAGATCGATGGTTGTTGACTGGAATAGTCCAGAGGTTTTGCCAACATATCAAAATGATGAATTTCAAGCCGAGTTTGGAACATGGGATGAAGTTAAACCCTCTGATGTTCAAGCTTACAACGCAAGTGTTTCTGAACTGCATATACGTGATTTTTCATCAGATACATCTTGGACTGGTTCACAAGAAAATGTTGGTAAATACATGGCTTTAACAGAAAGTGGATTAACATTGAAAGATAGCAGCACTAAGATAGGTTATGACTATTTGAAGCAGTTGTCTAATAGTGGTTTAACTCACATACAATTATTACCAATATATGATTTTGCTTCAGTTGATGAGACAAAATTGGATGATGAAGATTATATAAATAAAACCAGTACAGGTATTTTTAACTGGGGTTATGATCCGCAATCATATAATTCTCCCGAAGGAAGTTATTCTTCTAATCCTAATGATGGTTATGCAAGAATTCGTGAATTAAGAAGTGTTATACAAGCTATGTACAAAGCCGATTTAGGTGTTGTTATGGATGTAGTTTATAACCACATGCCTAGCATTTCTGGCACGATGTTCAATAAAGTGGCACCTGGTTACTATTTTAGAACTCAAGATGTTACAGGTGCTGGTGCCACTATGATAACAACTCGTAAGATGTATTCAAAATTCATGGAAGATTCAATGAAGATGTGGGCAGAAAGATACCAACTTTCCGGTTTCCGTTTCGATTTGATGGGTGTCATGGATGCAAGAACTATCATGGATTGTGCAGATGCTGTTAGAGATATTAACCCAAATGCTTTAGTTTATGGTGAGGGTTGGCAAATGTACAAGTCAACAGGAGATCAAGGACCTGATGAGATGATGGCAAGTCAAAAGAATCTTATTTATTTTGGTACTGAAAAATACTCCACTACAGGTCAAATAGAAGAAGGACAATTTGTTGGAGCCTTCAATGATAACTACCGTGATTCTCTAAATGGAGGTACCACTACAGAAAATTTTATGAAAAAGGGTTTTATGCAAAACGCTTATGATGAAGTTTACACAACAAATAGCACCGATCGTAAGAAAGCATATTATGGTATTTATGGAACTCATCCGTGGAACTATGGTAATTTCACTGAAGGTGGGAACGCTGGATTTGATGCATATTCTTATTCAAATTTGTATACCGGTGCAAGCGTTAACTATACTGAATGTCATGACAATTTCACAGCATATGACAAACTATATGCAACTATGAAAGATGTGAATATCGCTAAGAGCTTATCTGCTTTAGGTAATGTTGTCACCGCTTCAAGTTTAGGTGTTGCTTTCTATCAGTTTGGTCAGGAATTTGGACGTTCGAAACAGATTACAGATCCACTATATTTACAAGATCAAGTTGTTCTTAATTCTGCTTCAAGTACTGAGATTAATGGTACGACAGTATACTTCTCACATAACTCTTACAATACCGGTGATAAGGTCAACTCTATTAAATGGAATTTAGTTGAAGAAAATTCTTGGATGATAGATGTTTTCAAAGGTGCTTTAACTGGTAGAAAATACATTAATTCTGTTGCATCTATGAGCGATTTAGAAAACGTTTATTATACTGGAAACGATTATTTTGGTATTACCGATGCTACAACACGATACAATACAATTTCTGTGATGGCAAGTTCCACTCATCCAACCAGTGGAAATAACGGTATATTCTTCTTTGTTAATCCAACTAAATATTCTAAGACCATCAAGATTCCTTACGCTTCTGGCGTGAGTGCTTATGTTTTAGCCGGTGATCATTATGGTGAATATGTCACAAATGAAGTGACAATCAACCCAACAAGCTTTATTATAATGACTGCTTAATTGCTTGAATTGATTTATCTAATAAAATTGCGATACTTTCGTAAGTATCGCAATTTTTATTTGTATTTTTTCTGTATGTAGAGTTTGTTATTCTCCAATTCCTGTTTGAGATTTTCAACGCTTTCAAACTTTCTCTCATCTCTTATATATTCCAAAAATTCCAAACTAACTTTCTGTTTGTAAATCTCTTTGTTGTAATTGAATATGTTTGTTTCAATAGCAATCTTATTTAATTTATCAAGTGTAGGATGGAAACCTATATTAGTCATCGATAAATATCTTTTCTTATTTATCGTTATGTAGGTTGCATAAACACCAATTTTAGGGATTAAATAATTTGTTTCGGGGTTGAGATTTGCTGTTTTAAACCCGAGTTTACTACCGTTATGTAATCCAGTAACTACTTCACCTTTAATAACATAATTTCTACCTAATTGTTTATTAGCAACTTCAATATTTCCTTGTGAGATGTTAGTTTTAATTGTACTACTTGATATTTTATCGTTATCTTGTTCAAGTAGTGGAATTATATCTGTTTTAAACTGTGTGAAAGTTTTTAGATATCTAGCATCACCTTCTTTTTTATACCCAAATGTGAAGTCCTCACCAACTACAACTTGTTTTATGTTGTTATTTATTATGTATCTTTGAACGAAGTCCTCTCTTTTGATCAGCATTGTTTTCGTAGATAATTTCATCAAAAATATAACATCGAAATTGAGATTTTTTAAAAAGTCAATTTTATCTTGTTTTGACATTAAAACTGAAAATTGATTATCACGAATGTTGCTAAAAGGTATATCAAAAAAGAAACATGCTTTTTTGAGATTTTTGTATTCTAAACAATCTTTGACCAATTCCATATGACCAAGGTGAAATCCATCGAAAGAACCAAAACAGCAGACATACTTGTCTTGTGTTATCACATTTTTGTAGTTATCATCGAGTTCTATAATATTCATAATTAAAGCCTCTGAGAATTCTGTATTTGTTTATCGATTTGTCAAATTTTGTCAAAAATAAAAGATTATCCTCGTAAAAGAACATAACAAATTCATCTTTTATCGTATTTAAATTGAAAGGATTGCCATATCGAACTTTTTGAAATTCCTCATCTGAAAGGAAATATTTTGAAAAATTGACTTTTGTATCTTTGATGTAAATCAAGTCATCCTTTGTTAAAGTTTGGTATTTTTTTGTTTGTGGTGTTAGCTTGTAATCACCTATCGAAGTTCTTCTTAAATATGTTAAATGACCGATAGTATTGAGTTTCGTTGCTATATCTAAACCTAAGGATCTTATATATGTGCCGTTTGAAACACAGCAATCAAATTCAATGGTGTTGTCTTTGTAAGAGATGAAATTTATATTGTGTATTGTAACTTTTTTAGGAGTTAAATCAAATTCAACATTATCACGTGCTAATTTATAGGCTCTTACGCCATTAACAGATTTTGAGGAGTATTTTGGTGGTAATTGAAGATAAGTTTTTTCAAAGCTTTTTAAAACTTTTATTATTTCATCTTCAGTTATTTGAAATTGTGGAACTTGTTTTATAATTTCTGATGAATTATCCAATGTTTCAGTTTGTTCAAATAACTTCAATTTGGCTATGTAAGATTTTGTTTCATGATTTATGTATGGCAAAATTTTAGTTCCTTCATTTACACCGATGATCATCAAGCCACTTGCAAATGGGTCTAATGTACCTAAATGCCCGACTTTTTTTGTTTTGAAGACATGTCTCACTTGATAATCAAGATCATTTGAACTCATTTTTTCATCTTTATCAATCAGAACAATTCCATCTAAAAACATACTATATAATTTTAGCAAACAAAGTTGAATTTTACATTTCAATGTACGTAAATGCTAAAATAATTTTATGAATTTGCAAAGAAAATTATTAGCTTGTATTCGAAAAGCAGATTGTGATTTTAATTTGATAAATGAAAACGACGAGATATTAGTCGGCTTAAGTGGTGGCAAGGATTCTGTTTTGTTGTGCTATTTGTTAAGTTTGTATCAAAAGTTCTCATCTAAACATTTTACTTTTAAAGCGGTGTTTCTCGATTTAGGTTTTGGAATGAGTCCAGAATTTATAAAAATAGAAAAATTTCTTGATAAAATCGGGGTTGATTTGATAAAAGAGGATGAACATCAAGTTTCAACAATTTTAAATATGCATAAGAAAAAGGATGGACTCTTACCTTGCTCAATCTGCTCAAGGATGAAAAAAGCAGCAATCAATAATGTTGCTAATCGATTGCAATTTAAGAAAGTGTGCTTTGCTCATCATATGGATGATGCCATTGAAACTTTATTTTTAAATATGACATACGGTGGAAAAGTTGCAACATTCGAACCTAAGATGCATCTTTCTAAAGCGAATATCACTTTTATCCGGCCACTTATTTATGTTCGTGAAGAGGATGTTAATAAAGCTGTTGAAGTTTTCAATTTACCTATATGTAAAAATAAATGTCCAAATGATAAAAACACTCAAAGGGAGGAATTTAAAAGATTCTTAAAAGAATATTATGAAAAGTTCCCAGAAGCCTATTTGAATTTTGCCAATATGCTTACAAATTTAGAATCTTTCAAATTGTTCTTTGAAAATTTCGGCTATACAACAGAAAATGATATTTTCATCAAAAAAGTAGTTACCAAAAATGATTTTTTAGATTCTATGAGTGTTAAAAATGAAGTTTTTCTCAAAGAACAAAACATAAGTTTCGATGATGAATTTGATTCTAAAGAAAAAGAAAGTATATATTTCAATGCTTATATAAAAAACAAACCAGTTGGTTGTTTAAGAATTTACTTTACAGATGACAACACTGTTTGTATGGGACGATTTGCAGTGCTCAAAGAGTTTCGAAACAAACATATCGGCACAAAACTTTTCTATTATGTCATTTATTATTTAACAAACAATGTGACACCTCTAACTGTGAAAATAAATGCACAATATTCCAAGATGGATTTTTATAAGAAACTCGGTTTCCAAATTGTTGAAAACAGTGAAAATATTGAAGCAAATATCAAACACGTTCGTATGTTTATCAAATACGATATGCCGATAGCTGGAAATCTTATAAATAAAAATTTGATAACATTAGTCAAGCATTAAATTAATTAACATTGTTTATATCTTTTTCCATGTGAAAAGAGTGG
>CALVKB010000035.1 GCA_944332485.1 uncultured Bacilli bacterium
TATTGGTTTATTAGAAGGCAGTAATCTTCGATAACTCCCCCTCCCCACCCCTCTCCCTCAACCTTCCATTCAAAAACCCATTTCCCTCTCCCTATCAAATATTAGTTTTATTCCATTCGGAGCTCCGCTACCCGTCGATGGCCGGTTTCCCTATTGTCTCGTTACCATCATTAGTTTCATATTCTGAGCTAGAAGTCGGTGGTTGGAAGCAAACTAATGTACAAATACCTAAATTTGAAGTGGATGAATATCATAACGGATCAAGTGAAATAGCAATTTCATTTTGGACAAATAAATACAGTGAAGCAAATAATTACAATTATCTAAAATCTTTTGACATTTTAGAAAATAATTTGAATGCAACTAGTGGTGTGATGCCGTATGTAACATATTCAAATGGTTTTAATTCAGAAGCAAGTTATTTTGGAAATGCACAATATACCTCGAATATTAAAACTGTACGAATGGATTCGTTTTATCTGTATAAAATTGATCATAATTTAGGTACTTTAAATTTTGTTGAAAATGAAAATGTATTAAGTCCATTTTATGTAAATATTCCAAATGTTAAACAGATTGGAAATTATTTTAATTTAAATTTTTCGAACAATTTAAGTTCAGTTTATATTAATGGTGAAAAACTGGAAATTATTTCTGAAAAATATTTGTTTGATTATATTAAAACCATTGAATCTTTAAATTTAAATACACCAAATCTAGGAATATTGTCAGAGGGAAGTTTTCGCTCAGTTGATAAAATTAGTATTTTAATTAATGTAACAAATAAAACAGATTTGGACAATTTATACGATTTATTAAATGAATCACTCGATCCTACATCCCAAGCAACTTTAGTTAAAGGAAGTAACGACATTTCTATTGAAGACTTCGACATCCGTTATTGGGATCTCTGGCAAAATTCAAGTGGTTCCGATCGTTAACTCTCCTTCAAATTTACAACTTAAACTGCCTAATCCTTCATTTTCAAAACTCATCTATTTTAAATTGTTTTCTTCTATTTAGATATAATAGTTTTTGGTGAATAATATGTATAAATGTTTGATTGTTAAAAATTCATTTTCACACTCAAAGTCAATAGAATACAAAATAAAAAGGCTAAAAGAAGAAGGTAACAAACTAGATATATGCTTTGATGTATACAGTACTAATGAAATTGACTTTGTTTTTAAAGATTGTCAACCAATTTTTAATAATTTGAATATTGAACAATATAATTTTTGTATTTATTTAGATAAAGATAAATATCTAGCACAGGCCATTAATTCAAAATTAATGATGATCAATTTAGCTTCAGCTATAGAAATATGTGATGATAAATTATTAACATATTTAAAATTGATGAATTTGAATATAAAAACCCCTACTGTTGTAAGTGCACCATTGTGTTATGTTGATGATATTGATAATGATGAAAATGAAAAGTTCTTAAAACTTGTAGAGAAGAATTTAAATTATCCTTTTGTTTGTAAACAATCCTATGGTAGTCTAGGAAAACAAGTATATTTGATAAATAATAGAGATGAACTTAACAATATTTATTTAAAGTTGAGAAAAATACCTCATTTTTATATGGATTATATTTCATATGAGAAAGGGACTGATTATAGAGTTATTACAATAGGCAACAAAGTTGTTGCATCGATGAGAAGAGAAAATAAAAACGACTTCAGAAGCAATATCGCTTTAGGCGGAAAAGGAACAGTCTATAAATTAGATAAAAATGTAAAAAAGTTAATTTGCCGAATAGTTAAATATCTTAAATTGGATTATGCTGGCGTCGATATTATTAAGGTAGATGATTCAACGTATAATTTGATTGAAGTTAACTCAAATGCCTTTTTTGAAGAGATTGAAAATGTAACTAAAATAAACGTAGCAAAACTGCTGTTAGAACACTTTTTAAAAAAGTTGAAAAAACAAGTGAAAAAATAGTAAAAAAATCTGTTTAAAAATATGCGTAATTTTTGTTTGAAAATTTGATTGAAAAATCAAATTTTTTTAATCAAAAAATTAATCAAAAATTCAATTTAAATAAATACGAAAAATAATCTCATACAAAGTAATAATATTAAGAAACAATTTTTTAATTTTTATAAAAGTTTTTTTAAAAGAAAAATTTTTAAGAAAAATCATTGATTTTTTATTAAATATTCTCTAAAATTCATTTTGATTTTTAGGAGGTTTTTTAATTGGAAAACATTGTTAAAGGTGTTCCCTTAATTGAGCTTAAAAACGTCACTAAAGTTTTCGATGAAACAACGGTTTTATACGATATAAATCTTCAGATATTCGAAAACGAATTCGTTACGCTCTTAGGTCCTTCTGGTTGTGGAAAAACCACCACTTTGAGAATTATCGGTGGATTTGAACAGCCTACTAGTGGACAAGTTTTATTTAATGGTGTTGATGTTACAACCTTACCTCCAAATAAACGCGCAACAAATACTGTTTTTCAAAACTACGCTTTATTTCCGCATTTAAATGTAGAAGGTAACATCGCTTTTGGATTGAAAAATCAAATAGGTGAAAAAGAAAAACCTGTTGGAAAGTTTTCATTTAAAAAATGGTGGGCATACTTTTCAGTAAAATTCACCAACTTATTTAAAAAGAAGAACAAACGTAAAGTTGTTCCAGATTATCCGAAAAATGAGAGGCTGTTTTACAGAATAGGTTACTTTTTTTCAAAGAAAGGCAAATTGTATTCTAAAGAACAGATTCAGGAGAAAGTTGCGGAAGTTATCAAACTTGTCAATTTAAGTGGTCTTGAAAAAAGAAGTATCACCCAATTGTCAGGCGGTCAAAAGCAAAGAGTTGCTATTGCAAGAGCTATTGTTAACAAACCGAAAGTTCTTTTATTGGATGAATCATTGAGTGCTCTTGATTTGAAATTACGTAAAGAGATGCAATATGAATTAAAAGAACTTCAAAGAAATATTGGAATCACATTTATTTTTGTCACTCACGATCAAGAAGAAGCCTTAACTATGTCAGATAAGATTGTAGTTATGAAAGAAGGTGAGATAGAACAAATAGGTTCCGCTGAAGATATATATAACGATCCTATCGATAGCTATGTTTCCAATTTCATCGGTGATTCTAATCTATTTAAAGGTAAAACCATCGATAAAAAACATGTTCTTCTTTACGACAAAGTCCTCGGTTGTGATGAGACAGATATTGAACCTGAGACTGAAGTAGATTTATTGTTACGTCCGGAAGACATCGATATTGTCAGTGTTGAAAAAGGCAAACTCGTTGGAAGAGTTGATGCTCTTTTCTTCAAAGGTGTCTTTTATGAAGTTGATGTTGTTCTTGAAAATGATAATCGTTTGATCACAATTCATACGACAGATTATATAGAAGTTGGTAAAAGAATCGGAATTTCATTTGAGGATGAGGATATCCACGTTATGGAGCATAACGAATAATGGCTTTCCATAATTCTTCACTTTCTAAAAAGAAGATATCATTTAGGGTTAAATTAAATCCTTTTTCCTTCCTCACTATTCCGTTTCTTATCTTACTTATATTCTTAGTTATTCTTCCATTTTTCTTTGTTATCTTTTATTCATTGTCGAATATTGAAGATTCAACATTGATAATGACGTTTGATAATTTTGTTAAATTTTTAACTGATCCTTCCTTCTGGGATAAGTTATGGTTGTCCATTTATTTCGCTTTTATGGCAACATTGATGTGTTTGATATTCGGATATCCAGTTGCTTATTTCATAGCGAGAACTCGCCCAAAAATCAGAACTATATTCGTTATATTGATCACATTACCGATGTGGGTTAATATGTTACTAAGAGTTATCGGTTTGAAATCGATAATGGAACTTGTAACCAGCTGGTTCCAAAATATCAACCCAAACTTCCATATAATCGGAACAGATTTTGCTGTTATATTCGGTGAAGTATTTGTTTCAATACCGTTTATGATCATTCCAATTTATACTCAATTATTGAAATTGGATCCGACATTATTGGAAGCTAGTAAGGATCTTGGTAATAATAGCTTTAAAACATTCTTCAAAGTAACTTTACCAATATCCATGCCAGGAGTTATCTCCGGTATTACTATGGTATTCTTACCAGCGGCAACTTCTATCGTCATTCCAAAATACATGGGTGGTGGATTGCCACGTTATACATTGATAGGTAACCTTATTGAAAATTACTTTGTTAAACAATCAAATTACAATCAAGGAGCTGCGATGGCTTTGATTATGACTGTTGTTATATTAGCTATCATCTTCGTTGTAAAATTGTTTGATCGTTCTGAAGTTAAGATTCAAAAAACTAAAAAACAAAGTGCGAAAGTTCAGAAAGGAGTTGTGACAAATGAAAAGTAAAAACACTTCATCAAGAAGAAAACTTAAAAACTCCGATTCTCGAATTTGGAAAACTCCAATAGGGTACAAATTATATTTGCCACTTGTCATTTTGTTTTTCTACTTACCTATTGTAAGTTTGATAGTGTTCTCGTTTAACGAAACCAATTCACTTATCAATTTCACAGGATTTTCCTTCAAGTGGTATAAAAGTTTATTTAGAAACTCAACAATCATGGATGCTTTGACAACATCTTTAACTATCGCTTTGATTTCAACTGTAGTCTCAGTTATTCTTGGAACACTAGGATCCATCGGTTTGGCTTATTTTTCAAGAAAACAAAAAGCTCTCAAAGATATGATATTGATGACCAACAACATTCCTGTTGTCTCTCCAGATATTGTCACAGCAGTCAGTTTGATGATTCTTTTCTTAGGAATCGGTCTTAATCTTGGATATGTTTCTATGCTTTTAGCACATATATCGTTTTGTACTCCGTATGTTGTTTTGGCAGTTTATCCAAAGATGAGTAAACTTGATAAAAATTTAGTTGAAGCCAGCATGGATTTAGGTGCGACAAAAACAAAATCTTTATTTAAGGTTGTTCTTCCAGAGTTATTACCGAGTATTTTATCCGGTGCTATGATGGCTTTCACGATGAGTTTTGATGATTTCGTCATCTCATACTTCGTCGGTGGTAGCCAGGTTAATATCTCAACTTACCTTTACTCTTTGAAGAAAACAAACCCAGCAGTCAATGCTCTTTCCACTATTATCATTTTGATAGTTGCAGCTGTTTTGCTTATTTCCCAGTTTGTTCAAAATAGACAAAGCAAGAAAGGTTTGCAAGCAAAAGATATCAATGGAAGTGATATGAGAAACAACAATCTTGAAAGAAAACTTGTACCTAATGGTTGTAAACAAGCCATTGAGGTTCAAAAAGCCGATGATATTATGAATGTCATCGATGAAACAGAAAATTTTATTGAATAAAGAGAGGATTATAAAGATGAAAAAAATTAAGAAAATGTTGCTATTAGGGTGTTTGTTGACACCATTTGTTCAAAGTGCAACCAGTTGTTCAAGTTATGATTTGGTTGTTTTCAACTGGGGTGAATATATCGATAATAACGTCATTTATGCTTTTGAGGATAAATATGGTGTTAGTGTTAAGTATTTGACATTTGATTCTAATGAATCGATGATGCAAAAACTTTCGGGTGGTGCAAGATACGATGTTGTTTTCCCTTCTGATTACGCAGTTGAAGAGATGGCATCTAAAGGTCTTATTGAGGAACTTGATTACTCAAAATTTGAATATTACAAAGGTGAGGAAGATTTAGTTGATCTATTGAAAGATTCAATTGTAGAACTTAAAAATGGTGGAACATGCGTTGGAAAGGATGGAAATCCTACTGTTAGTTGCACTTTGGATGAGTTCAATCAGAATCAGGATAAATATTCAAGTTACAAAGAAGGCTTTGATATGCTTAAATACGCTGTTCCTTATACATTTGGACAAACAGGTATTTTATACAACAAGAACAAAGTCAGCCTTGAGGAACTTGAAACTCTTGGATATGATGTTTTGAAGCAAGAGAAGAATACTGATGGAACAACAAGAAGAGTTGTTGTTTATGATGCTGGTAAGGATGTTTTCTCCATGGCACTTTTAGCTAACGGTTATGATATTCAATATGAAGATACTCAAGGTACAGCTAAAGCTTCTGCATGGTTGGAAGATTTGTTGGACAAAAAAGCAGATAATTTTGCTATCAAGGCTGATGAATTACTTGACGATGTTCCAAATGGAAAACATGATGTGGCTTTCACATATTCTGGTGATGCTATTTATGTTATTGATGCTACAACAGAACGTGATGAGGATGGAAATGTGACCAAACAGAGTGATTGGGATTTCTACATTCCTAAAGCTAAAGAAGGTGCTCCTAGTAGAACAAACATATACTGTGATGCTATGGTTATTACAAAAGATTGTCCAAACAAAGATCTCGCATATAAATTTGTCGATTTTATGTCTTCACATGACGCAAGTTATTTGAACACATCCTATATTGGTTATACAACAGCAAGAAAAGATGTCTATGAGGAGATAATTTCAACTGATCCTAATTTCGAATGTACTCATCATGATGTTGAAGAGTTGGATAATTACGCTGATTTGTATGATGAAGGAACATTCCACAAAGCTGGATATTTCTCTCATGTTCCAACATATAGGTTAGTTGACAAGTATTCAGATAATGTTCCAGATAAGTTCTACAGATATGATGAAGCTTACAAGAAGAAGATAGAACAATTGTGGACTGAGATTGTTTTGCAAAATTAATTAGTTGTTATTGATTTTGACTATTAGATATAAAATTTTGTTATACCCCTTTTATGGGGTATACTTTTTATATAGGAGGATTTAAATCTATGTTAAATCGATTATCGAATAAAACATGGCTTTGTATTGGTTATGTTTTGGCAATTGTTGTTTTATCAATCTTGTCATTGTTTAGCTTAGTTTCATTGTTCCAAGTGGTGGATGTCATTATTAAAAATACCAATGTTACTTTATCAAGTTTGTATGTCGGCTTGGTTATGGTGATGCTTTATTTAGCACTGTTTATTTTTGTTTTAGTGCTTGTTAGTGTGGATTTTGCTGGATTGTTGAAAAATGATTCAAGAGATCATACAAAAGTCTTTAGAAAAGATGTGACAATATACTTGACATCATTATCAATTTTGATGGTTATTAGTACCATAGCTGGTCTAGTTTCAGCATCAGTAGATTATCATCAATTTGAATACAGTTACATTGGATTATTTATCATATGTGTCGCCCTTATTTTTGGAATTGTTGTTTTGATCAAATCAATGTTAGGGACATTTAATAAGACAAATTTAGTTTTGTTGCTTGCCGGATTCTTAATTCATTTTGTTTGTGAAATCGTCCTTGCTTTGTTGGGTACTGGAATTCTTGGTAACTTGACAGCTGATTCTGTTTATCTTATTTTTATCGCTCTTGTTGTTGCTACTGTTTTTATTACATCATTAGCAGATAAAACTTGCTTGAATTGTACAAAGCAAAAAACTCAAAAACAAGAAACTGTTGCAAAAGAATCAGAAAACAAAGAAGAACCAAATAAAACTGAAGAATAAGAGTAAATATTTGTTATTTTAAAGAAAAAATATCCCAAGTTTTCGTTTAAACTTGGGTATTTTTTTAATTGCATCTATATTTTAAAAATGCTATATTTATTGAGGTTTGGGGGAGTAATTTAATGGTAGAATGATAGTCTCCAAAACTGTTCGTGAGAGTTCGATTCTTTCCTCCCCCGCCATTTTATAACTAACATTTTGATACAAAACAACGGTCTCAAAACGAACGATATTTGCTCGAGAAATCGAGTAATTTTTTATATTGAAGATTAAAAGAGAAAAGGGTATTAAATTCCTGTTTATTTCCCATGACAAAACTAATGCTAACTCTAGTTTTAATAAAATAAATGTAACATTTATGTGAGAGGATATAAATAATGACATTTGAAATCTTTAAAATTTCACATAATAAAACGACTGGCTATTTTCAGCTTATTGAAAATGATTTGAAATTGATTTATTCATTAATGCATACGGGAAACTTTTATGACAACTACAATAGCCTAAACAATTCTAATCTCGGCATTATTCTTAAGTTGCTTAAAGAACTTGATAACTCTGACGGAAAACCTTTAATTTCAAATAGCGATTATCATTTTCTTAACCAAATAAGAGAAGAAAGAAATTATTGGTGTCATCAAGCTTATATTGATTTTGTTTATAACGATAATTTCGAGAATTCAGTGAAGTACAAAAAAGTATGTGACAGACTTCAAAAAGATCATGACCAAATTGAGTTGGTTTATCAAAATATTCATAAGCTTAAATCGAAAGTAAATAGAATTTACTCTAGGAAATAACTGAAGAAGTTTCAATTAGTGTTTTATACTTGGATGCACTAGGTGAAACGAATAGAATTATTGAAAAACGTTTATCATAGAAAATCAAGTTTGATTTTTCTTTACTAAGGTTATCTATAGGAAGTTCTTTTTAGTTATACTTTCATGACAAGAAAATTATTATCTACCTATCTAGACAATTTTTGATACGTAAAAAATAGATTGATTTTCTAAAAATGGCAATAAACTATAAGTCTATTGATTTATTTTGTTGCATAAAAACAATGTGTAAAACAACAAAAACATGGCTAAAACTGGTACAATTTAGAACAGAGAGGTAGTAATATATGAAAAAATCATTAAAGAAAATAGAGCTTAATGATATATCTGAAGTTGCCTCAATGTTAAAAATTTTCTGGAAGAGCCAAGACGTTGACGCAACAGACTCAGATATATTAGAAGACATAGGAAGAATGCTTAATAGTAAACGAATAGCATTTTTAATTTGCCTTGATGACCAAATTGCTGGTTTTATTTTTATCAACGACAAATACGGCTACACCAACAATATCGAATATCTTTTCGTCAAAGAGGAATTTAGAGGTTTAGGTCTTGCAAGTTTCACTTTGGAAGAAGTTAAAAAATATGTTTTGATGAGAAAGAATCCAAAAGTTCAAATTGAAGTTGTACCAACAAATAAGAGAGCATTGAATCTTTATTATAAACATGGTTTCAGATCAATTGATACCATAACTTTAGCCACTGATATCATCGGTAAATCCAAGGAAGTTGAAGTTTTCGGTAAGAAATTCTTAGTTAATTCCGACGAAGTTTTTGAAGCATAATATCAAATCGTTTTAAACACTTTTTTCTCATCCATATAATAAAATAATCATAACTGTTAAGGTTTTTTATGGAAAAAGAAAATAAATTGATTGAATTTTTAAATGCGTCAAAAAATGAATATTTTGCTGTGCAAAAATTAACTGAATATTTACTTGAAAATATGTTCACAATGCTCACTGAAAATTCCAAATGAGATTTAAAGGCAAATTCAAACTATTTTGTCACCAGAAACAACAATTCTTTGATTGCTTTTAAAACTCAAAAAAATTTCGATGAAGATAATTATAAATTCAAACTATTTCCGCTCATTTAGATTCACCATGCTTGAAGATTAAGTTTAATCCTGTTGTCAGAAAAGAAAATTACGAATCACTCATGATTGAAGCTTATGGTGGAGCAATCTTATCAAGTTTTGTCGATAGACCTTTGGCTCTTGCATGTAGAATTCTTGTTAGAAAAGGTAATCAAGCTGTCACAAAACTCATCGATTCCAAAAAGGCAATCGCAATTATTCCTAACGTTTGCATTCACCAAAATAGAGACATCAACAAAGGTTTTAAATACAATCCTCAAATCGATTTAGTACCAATTGTTGATAGAGTCATAATAAATTGAACCAGTTAGGTCACTGAAAAATGTACCAAGTTTTATAATATCGTAGGGTTAATAACTATGGTATTAGACAAACTTGATTTAGAACTGGCAAAAAGAATTATAAAACATCAAAGTATTAACTTTAGTAGTTTAGCACGAAAATATGGCGTAGATCGTCATACGATTTCAAGGCATTATTTAAGGATTAAAAATGGTCCACCAGTAAGAAAACGACGGATTTTAGAATTTTGGCTCTGCTAGAAAAATGAAAGCCTACTAGTTAAACGTTTCTCTACTAGAAAAATGACACCCCTATGTTTTTTGATAAAAATCTTATAAAAGTCTTATTAAATTATCGAAATTGTACCTATTTTGTGTTAAAATAGCGTTAAAGATTTTGAGG
>CALVKB010000036.1 GCA_944332485.1 uncultured Bacilli bacterium
TAAAGTGTCTAGTAAATTAGATAATCTTTTGTTATGGAAAAAATTCAAACAATTTTACTTAATTTTATACTTGACTAGTGTTATCAAATTTTAATTTACTCTTTTTTGATATTAGTTTCTTTGATGTGATACACAGGGTTGTTTCTTGTATTCACCAAGATATTAGATTGATAGACTGAGAGAATTGAAATTGGAATTAATATAACACCTGCCAACAATACAAGAGAGAATATTACTAGAAATGTTGCAAAAATTACTAAACAGTTGATCAAAGGTAGTGATGGAATAGAAGCTAATATTGTTAAGACTAAAAACACAACAAATCCGATGCATCCAGTTGTGATCAATCCTATGCATAATTTTGTTGAAACATACAAAGGTCTAGTTGTGGAGCAGGATATGACATCTAAAGCATAACGGAACAATTTTGAAACACTGTATTTTGTGATTCCAGCAGAACGTGCTGGACGTTTGTAGTAAATTTCAACTTGTGAGTAACCAATCTCATTTAATTTGTGGAGTAAATTGAAATCAGAACCAGCATTTTTCAGTATCTCTTTTTTAATGTTGTGAGTGAACATTCTGAATGTATTAGCGTTTTCAATAAAAACATCCTTGCCTTCAAGTTTATTGACAGTTTTGTAGAATTTTGTTGCTGTTTTCTTTTTGAAGAAGGTGTCTTCGTTACGTGATTTTCTCACACCAACCGCAATATCATAGTTTTGGTCGAGTTTCTTGGCCATTTCAATTACTGTTTCCAACGGATCTTGCAAATCAACATCCATACAAACGTAATAATCAGCTTCAATATTCTCAATTCCAGCTAATAAAGCCGCTCTTTGTCCTTCATTTTTACTTAATGAAACATATAAAATATTTGATTGTTGATTGCATATTTCTTTGATAATTTTCAAAGTTGTATCGGAAGATCCATCGTCGACAAACAAAATTTTATAAGTGTGATCTTGATCTTGCGATAAAATTCTATTTGCCTCATTTATAAATATAGGCAAAGCTTCTTCTTCGTTGAAACAGGGGACAATAATAGCAACACTTTTCATAGTTAATTCCTCCTATATAGTTTAATTTATTTTTAATGTAAAAAATTACAAATAGAGAACAAATTTTATTCAATTATATAAAGATTGAAATTTAATAACATAATTATTTATATAATAATTCATATATGAATGAAGAAATTTCAATATGCATTACAACTTATAAAAGTGGTAGTTATTTAGAAAGATGCATTCAAAGTTGCCTTTCTCAAAAAGGAGATTTGAATATTAAAATTTATTTAGTTTCCAATAATTTGAACGATTTTGAAGATTTAGAAGAGAAGAAAATAATAGAAAATTATACATCTTTATATCCAAATTTATTTGTTCATTTAAATTCATTTATAAGTGGAGTAAATTTTGCAAGAAATTTATTTTTGGATAATGTGAAAGGAAAATATGTATGTTTTCTCGATGGTGATGATTATTTAAATGAGAACTTTCTGCTGAAACTTTACAAGGAAGCCGAGAGTGAAAATCTTGATATAGTCGGTTGTTCATTCAGTTTTTCTTCGAATAAGTTTAAATTCAAATATTTGTTAAGTTTCAAAGGAAGAATAGAACCTTTAAACGCATGTATAAAATTATTGAAGGATTTTTCTATTAAAGGATATGTATGGGGTAAACTGTACAAATTATCCTTTTTAAACGAGAATAAGATTAGATTTTTAAATGAGAATATCTCAACTTTCGAAGATAAATATTTCAGTTTTATCTCATTTTTGTATTCCAAGAAGATCAAAATTTTAGGTTCTTCCTTGTACAATTACAGTGTGGAAAATAAAAATTCTGTTACAAACTCGGAAGAGTTTAAGAAATATCTGTTGAAAGATATCCTTCTTGTTTACTGCAATATCCGTAAAACATGCTTGATTAATAACAGTGGTGAACTTAATAAAAAAATCTTTCAAACAAAGAATTTTAAAAACTATTTTTTGAATAATTGGATCCTTACTTCCTACTCAAAATATACAAATACTGAAAAAAGAGAAAATAAAACACTTTTATATAATTACATAGATTCAATTTGTAATAGTGATATAAAAAGCGTTGATTTACTTATTGATGAAATAAAAGCAACTTTTAAATAAATTTTAAAAATGTTTAAAATAACATCAAAATTAGCACTCTTGTCTTTAAATTGCTAAAAATTGAGATATAATAAATATTGCGTAAAAAAATTGGAGGTATTATATGATACAAGCACTGAGAGATTACGTTGTTTTAGAGAAGATTACAAAAGAGAACAAAGTAGGTAGTATTTATATTGCTACCAAGAAGGAAGAAGAATCAGACAAAGCTATTGTTGTCAATGTCGGTGAAGGAAGATTGGAACAAGGCAAGTTGATTCCGAACGATGTCAAAATTGGTGATACTGTTCTATTTAAAAAATACACAGCTACTGAATATGAAGATGAAGATAAGAAAAAATACTTCATTGTAAAAAATTCCGACATCATTGCTGTTATTAAATAAGGAGGTTATTATATATGGCTAGTAAAGAGATTAGATTTGGTAAAAATGCCAGAGATAGCATTTTAAAAGGTGTTGATATTCTTGCTGACACTGTTAAATTAACTTTAGGTCCAAAAGGTAGAAATGTTATTTTGGACAAAGGTTATGGTTCACCATTAATTACAAATGATGGTGTTAGTATCGCTAGAGAAATTACACTTAAAGATGCGTATGAAAACATGGGTGCAAAACTCATTTATGAAGTTGCAAATAACACCAACGATGTAGCAGGTGATGGTACAACAACTGCAACTGTATTGGCTCAATCGATGGTTCATAAGGGTATGGATGCTGTTGAAAAAGGCGCAAATCCTGTTTTTGTCCGTGAAGGTATCGAGCAAGCAAGCAAGAAAGTTTGTGAAGAATTACTTTCATTATCCAAAGAAGTTAAAACTGATGAAGATATCTGCTCTGTTGCTACAATAAGCTCCGGATCTGAAGAAATCGGTAATTACATCAAAGAAGCTATGGCGAAAGTTGGCAGAAATGGTGTCATAACTGTTGATGAAAGCAAAGGCTTTGAAACAAGTTTGGATATAGTTAAAGGTATGCAATATGACAAAGGTTACATTTCACCTTATATGGTATCTGATCGTGAAAAGATGATCTGTGAATTTGAAAATTGTTTGATTTTAGTTACAGATATGAAGATAAATAATGTTCAGGATATTTTACCTGTTCTTCAAGGCGTAGCTGATAGTCATAAACCTTTACTTATAATCGCTGATGATTTGGATGGCGATGTACAATCAACATTGATAATCAATAAATTACGTGGTGGTTTCAATGTTGTGGCAACTAAAGCTCCTGAATTTGGTGATAATCAAAAGAACATTTTACAGGATATCGCAATCATGACTGGTGCTAATTTCATATCTTCAGATTTGAATATGGAATTGAAGAACACCACTATGGAAGATCTTGGTATGGCCAATAAGGTTACAGTTACCAAAGACAGCACCACAATTATTGATGGTTGCGGTGATAAAGATGCAATCGAACAAAGAGTCATTGAACTTCAACAACAATATCAAAATTCAACTTCCGATTATGACAAACGTAATATCGAGAAGAGAATTGCTAAATTAAGTGGCGGTGTTGGAGTTATCAAAGTCGGTGCTGCTACTGAAAGTGAATTAAAAGAGAAAAAACTTAGAATAGAAGATGCTTTAAATGCAACAAAATCTGCTATTAGTGAGGGTATTTTAATCGGTGGTGGTGCAAGTTTAGTGAGTGTTTATAAGAAACTTAAACGCACATTAACAAGCAGAAACGATGATGTCCAAAAAGGTATCGATGCTGTTTTAGATAGTTTATTGACACCATTAAATTTGATCGCAGAGAACGCAGGTTACGATGGCCGTGAGATTGTTTCACATCAATTGAAGACTAAAACAAATATCGGTTTCGATGCTAAAAATGGCAAATGGGTTGATATGTTTAAAGAAGGTATCGTCGATCCAACCAAAGTTACACGTTCAGCAGTTATGAATGCTGGTAGTATCAGTGCTTTGTTGATAACTTCTGAAGCTGGCGTTGTTGAGATCAAAGAAGAACAAAAAGCACCTGTGATGCCTCAAATGGATTACTAAAAACTACAAGTATAATTAGACAATTAAAAAGCTGTTAGATAATCAATTTATGATATTTCTAACAGCTTCTTTTTTTACTTTTTATTTGTTTTAACTATTCTGTTTCTCTTTTCAATATCTTTACCGATTAAATCGGAGTATTTTCCAATGTTTGTATAAACTTGTTGATCGATATCAGATTTAAGATGATTGAATGTTTCTAAAATCTCAGTTTCAAGTTCACTGACTTCTTGAGAAGACACTGGATCTGAGAATTTAACTTTTTTCAAGCAAGATTTAAATTTTCCTCTGTTGATTGAGTCGATACTATCAATAGAATTAATTTCGACGTCCAACAAAGCAAATTCGTTTTTCAAACTCTCAATAAAGTTTATTTTTTCTTCTATTTCCTCTTCGGTTTGTACAATCTGTGTAATTCCCATCTTTGCAAGTATGAATATGACGATAAAACCTGCAAAAGCGAGTACTGATACTGTGATTGTAAGCCAAACTGGAACTTCCTTAACATTGTAAAAAACAGCAAAGAGTATAGCAGAAAGTGCAAGATAGAAAATTGAAATTGTAGAAATCTTAAAGTTTAAGAAAAGCGCTAAATTGTTCTTTCTACCAATCATATATAAACTTGTGGTCAAGATAAATTGAACTAAGAAAGCTAATAAAATAGATATTAATGAAATGTAATCTGTAAGAGTTTGCGGTAAATCAGATATCACAAAAGCTAAGGTCAAAAATGTTCCTAGCAATACTGCCCATAAGCAGCAATATAAAATGTAAGTTGTCTTTTTAAACATAAACTATCCCCTTATTTTATCTTTGCTCCACAATTTGGGCAAAATTTAATATTATCATCTACCACTGTGTTGCACTTTTTACATTTATTTTTTTGTAAGGATGCCCCACATTCACAGCAGAATTTATTTTTTGCATCATTAAGAGTGTGACATTTCGGACATTGTATTTGATTGTTATTTTTGTTTTCATCGCTATTTAAAGCTTCATTTAATGTTTGTCCTAATTTGCCACCAACAGCTGACATTGTAGCTAAACCAATTCCTAGATTTGTATATTGCCCTTGTGATTGATTACCAGCCATCTTCTCGGCAATATCAAGGCTTCTTTGTTGCTTATAAGAATAACCTTCGATTCTTCTTTTCTCTGCTTCAGCTTGAGAATCGATAATTTTTTGTTGAGCTTCTGCTTCAGCTTTAATAATTGAAGTTTGTTTTTTCAATTGAGCTTCAGCAACATCAGCGTATTTTCTAAAATGCAATTCTTTGAAATGTTCGTAGGTTCTTTCATTGTCAGGTCTTACGACATCAGTAATGAAAAATGTGACTAATTCTAAACCGTAACTTTCAAAATCTGGTTCAAGAAGTTTTTTAACATCACTTGAGAAGTCAACAAGATTTTCATCTAATTCGAAAATACTAATTTTATTTTGTTTGATTGTTTTTGCTAAGTATGATTTGAGTTTAGCATTGAGGAAAGATCTAAAATAATTAACAAGATTCTCTTGAGTTAATTCTTTGATTGTTCCAACGATGTTTTCGAGTAAATTTCTTGAATCAATAACCTTGAGACTCAAGTTACCAGAACATCCTAAGGATAATGGAAATCCGTAAGTTGGTTCGATAAATTCAATGCGGCTACTTGTTCCCCATTTGATCGCCATTTGTTCAACTTTATTTATAAAGTAGATTTCACAATGAAATGGTGAGACATTGTTCGCTGCCTTAGTTATAAATTTTTTCAATAAAGGTATATTTTGAGTTTCAAGAGTGTATCTACCTGGTCCGAACAAATCCAAAGCTTTTCCATTTAAAAAGAATATAGCTTCTTGAGATTCGTGAACGATAAGTTGACTACTTGAATCAAAATCTTCTATGGGATGTTTGTAGACGAATGTTTGATTATCGCCTTCGTATTTAATCACTTGAATGTTATCCATTTTCAGATCCTTTCTAAAATATTATAAAAAACTTATATTAGATAAATAAAATTAACAAAAGAATTAAAACTCCGATTATCAAAATAATTAGAGGGATAAGCAGAATTAAAATGAATGTTTTATTCCTATTTTTTGATTTTTTATCGATATATTTACAAAGATCATCTATTTTTTGCGAGTGGTTAGGTTGTTTAGATAAATCTAATAATTGTTGCTTTAGTGAAATAAGTCGTTGCTTGGATTCTTTATCATATTCTTTTGAAAGTGAATCTATAGCTATTTTAATATCATCATAAGAGGCTTTTAATTCGTCAATTTTAACAAGATTTCCTTGTTTATTGTTGAAGTTTTTCACATTGTCATCGATGTTATTTTTATTAGAATTCTTCAAAACATAAATCAATTCATCAACATCATCATTTTTGTTAAAGCAATTGAGATTTTCAATGGTTTTCTTCAAATCCGATTTATATAAAACTATGGCATCATTTATGACATTTTCAATTTTGTTGTCGATTGATGAACATATTTTTTGATATATGCTTTCGAGGTTTTTGAATAAAGGGAAGTAATCTTCTAATTCTTTATTGATATCGAATTCACCACCAATTAAATTTGTTTCAGGGATTGTACTGTTGTAATAATAATTTTTAAAAACGCGAATCATATCTTTCTGGTAAGAATTTTTACAAACAAATAATGATGTACGTGAGTTTTCAAATGTTTTTTCAAAGTCTTTCAAAGATACAATCACTTCGTTATAATTTTCTTCATCGAAATTTTTCAAAGTATCTTCTAACTTTTTCACATATGAGATGAAAATGTCACTATTTAAAATGCTTTGAAGAGAATTTTGAAGTTTGTCAAATGCTTTGTTTGAAGTATTTTTATTTAAAATTTTGAAATTAACTTTATTTAAATTGTTTTTGAAAACTTGATTTTCATATTCTTTATTATTCTTCAATGATTCTAATGTTTCATTTGCTTTTTTGCTCTTTCTTAATTCTCCTAGAACATCATAGCAATATTCATACATTCCTTGATTATAAAATTCTAACGCTTGGTTTATTATTTCGGTTTCTTGTCTTGAATAACTATCATAGTGTTTTTTTGCAAGCTCTGATAAATTATTTTTCAAAGATTCATTGCCATATTCATAAGCTCGTAAAAACGATGAAGTGTTTGAAAATTGCTTATTTATTTTTAAAAGTTCATCATCGTTTTTGACGTTATTTTCGCACAATAAGCAAAGGTAATTTGCATAAGCGTTCTTTGGTTGCTCTGCTAAAACTCCAAAAACAATTTGTGAGGCTTCTTGAAAGTTGCCTTTATTTAAAAATTCAATTGCTTTGGTTAAATATGAATCATAATTATTAGAATTACTTTGTGATATTTCTTTTAATACTTTAGCTGTTTTCTTCTTTGTGAAAGTTTTATCAACGAAATTTAATATTTGTGTTTTGTAGTTTTCATCATCTAAAGAGATACCTTGAAAAACTTTTAATTCAACTGGTAGCTCATTTGGTTGAATATTCTTAAAACATGGAATTATAAACTTCTCAATGTAATTGAGGTTGGATTTCATTTCGATGAATCTTGTATATTCATTTTTAACCCAAACGGCATCTAAGTAATCTTTTTTTGTACCGATTACAAACATTATTTTAGCCGAATTTAAGGCAGAGTAAATATAAGGCTCAAATTCCTCGCCTAACTTATCTTTGAGTGTCTCTTTTGCAAAAAACACATTGTATTTTTGTTCAGTTAAAATATCGTATATTTCTTTTGCGATGACGCTATCTTGAGTGTCTTTGTTAGTCACATCATCAGTTTGTTTGTAACATAGGAAAATATCAAATGATTGGATGTTTTTAGAAACATTCAACATTTTGATTTGAAGTTCGTTTATTTTTCTTCCTTCTTCTAAATAATAATCTCTGTTTGTAAGATCGGAATATTTCATACAGAGTTTGTAATTTTCATCTGATAAAAAGGGAGTTTGTTTTAAAAAGTTTATGGTAGGTATGCTTCTTTTTGTTTTCGGATCATCAACATATCTTATACCATACTCACATAATGCGATGTTAAAATATATTTCGCTATCGTATTTTAAATATGGTAAAAGAGATTTATATTTTTTAATGCTAGCATCAAAAAGACCTTCACGTCTTAAAAAATTAGCATCGTTTAAGTCTTCAATAATATTTAAATTTTTCTCGTCTTTAATTACTGATATTGTTTGTTTTGTGTTGCAGGAGGTACATATTGCAATATGGGGAGTTTCAGGATTTGGAATTTCTAAATCTCCTCCGCACATTTTACATTTATAAATATAAGCCATATATTAACTCTCTTTTTCAATATTTATTTTTAAAATTGCAAAATAATCAACATTATTTTTACAATCTGTGTCATTCAGTAATTTGGAGTTTTGAACTGTATTACAAAAAGAGAATAAATAATGAAGATTATGCTTAGTTTTAGCTGAATTGATCTCGTTATTTATCTTATCGATTTTATTTTTTGCATATGACAACTCGTAGAAATTGTATGTTTCTTCTTTATCTTGAATGTTGTCATTAAAGAAAATAATACTCATGCTAATCTCCTTCTTGTTCATTTATTATAAAAATATAAAGAAAAATTTAATAATTTTTCTTTTTAGTGATGCAATTAATATGAAAGTGCTATCTAAAAATGAAAATAATTTTGTTAACAAACATACTGATTCTATAATAATTTTTAGGGGTTATTATAAATGAATTTAAAAGTTAAAATTTCTGATGATATATATTATGTTGGTGCTAGCGATAGACGAATAGGAAAATTTGAGAATGTTATACCTTTAGTAAATGGTGTTAGCTACAATTCTTATTTGATCGATGACCAAAAAACATGTTTGTTAGATACAGTTGATCATTCTGTTAAAGACATTTTTATTGAGAAAGTTAAAAATGTTTTAAATGGAAAGAAACTAGATTATCTTGTTATTAACCATATGGAAGGAGATCACACAAGTGCAATTTTAGAGATTGTGCACATGTATCCTGATGTGATTTTGGTTGTGAATCAAAAAACCGTCAGTATGCTTAAACAGTTCTTCGGTGAATTTGAGGGTAATTTCTTGGTAGTGGATGAGAAGACTGTTTTAGATTTAGGAAAACACAAACTTCAATTTCTTTTTGCACCGATGGTTCACTGGCCTGAAGTTATGGTTTGTTATGATCAAACATCAAAAACTTTGTTTTCGGCTGATGCTTTTGGAACATTCAACGCCTTAAGTGGTCATGTTTTTTCTAACTTATACGATTTTGAACATGAGTTTCTTTCTGAAAGTAGGAGATATTATTCAAATATTGTTGGAAAATACGGAATGAATGTGCAGATGTTATTGAAAAAAGTCTCTGCTCTTGAAATTAAAACAATTTGTTCTTTGCATGGTCCTGTTTATAATAAGGATATTCCGTTGATGATGGAAAAATACAATAAGTGGTCAAAATACGAAGCTGAAAGTGATGGATTCTTAATCATTTATGGTTCGGCATATGGAAATACAGAAAAAGTTGCAAATATAATTGCTGATAATCTTAGTCAACATTCAACTAACGAGATCAAAATTATCGATAGTTCGATGATTGATGTTTCTTATTTAATTTCTGAGTCATTCAAGTTTAAAAACATCATTGTGTGTTCACCCACATACAATGCGGGAATCTATCCTTCAATTGAGAGATACATTACAGAAATTAAAAATCATAACCTGCAAAATAGAAACTTCGCATTGATTGATAACGGATCATGGTGTCCAATGTGCAATGTTTTGATTAGCAAGATTTTACAAACAATGCAAAATATTAATATTTTGAATTCTTCATTCTCATTCAAATCATCATTAAACTCTGATGACTATTCAAAGATTGATAAATTGGTGGATGAGTTGTTGAATCTTTAAGAGTTATTTATCATATTTAATGCAAAACTAAGCACTAAAAAAATTGAAAAAACAACACATGC
>CALVKB010000037.1 GCA_944332485.1 uncultured Bacilli bacterium
AAAGAAATAATTTATAAAAATTCTTATTTGTATGATTTAATAAAAACATGGTAAGTAGTGGGCTGAAATATTATTTTATATGTCTAAAAAAGAGAGGTAATTTAAAGATAAAGTTATATATGTTCGTGCAAAACTAAAAGTTATTTATCATATTTAATGCAAAACTAAATTTATCTTAAGATAAGATAAGTACTATATTACATGTTTCTTCAGCTACAATTAGTAGGTGAGAGTTTGGGAAAGTGAAACAATCAAAAAAGATTACATGGCATTCATTCAGCTATGCCATTTATATGATATACATTTTGAAGAAGAAGAGGTGAAGATAAATGGCAATTTTATTAAATGATTTATTAAAATTAACAGATGAAGAATTAAAAAAATTCGTTAAAATTTTAGAAAATGCAAAAGATTTTGTTGAAAAATGTACATGTGATGATGAAACATCTTATTATTCTTGCTTAAAAATGTATCGTAATTAACGACAGCATGATAAGCTTAAAAGAAAATTCGCTATAGAAATATTAAAAGAACTAATTTCTTCAAAAATTTCAATTTCTGATGTAAGAGAGGAAAATACTTGGAAAAAAAGAAATGATTTTTTTGTTTAAAATCAAAAACCTTAATCGCATAGTATAAAAACGAAATACATTTTGTTCTCGTGTGAAAGAAAATTAAGTTAATAAAAATGCAATAATTTCATTCAGTATATGCTTTTATATAAAAACATTTTCAATAAAACTGTTTTTAAATATTTAAAAGCCAATCAGATATGTCAATAATTCTAATTCCTTCATACTGACTTTCGGGATGTTTTGTTCTTGCAATTAATATTTTTGAATATGCATCTTTAATAGATAATAATGGTGATATTTCTCTTTTAAAAGTTTCATTTCTTGTTATATCATCACTTACTTGTATATAAAGTTTTACACCGTTTTTAATTGCAACATAATCAACTTCTTTATCATTTAATATTCCAACATAAACCTCGTATCCACGTCTCAAAAGCTCAATAGCAACAATATTTTCATATAAATGTCCATAGTCAGCATCTTTCGTTCCTAAAGTTGCATATCTAAACGAAGTATCAACAAGGATATATTTTTTATCAGATTCCAGGTATTTTTTACCTTTGATATCAAACCTTTTCAAAGGGTAAAATAAAAATGATTTACATAAATAATCAACATATGAACCAACAGTTTTGTCGTTGGTTTTATACGTTTTCGATGTTAAACAGTTGGCTAAGTTACGAATTGAAGTTCTACTTCCTAAATTATCCATAAGAAAATTTGCAATAGAAATTAAAAGATCTTCATTTTCTATCTTATATTTTTTAACGATATCTTTAACAATTGTTGTCTTATATATACCTTCGATATATTTATTTGCATCTTCCTTATTTTTATAAAGATATGAACCAGACATTCCACCTTGAATAACATAATCATCAAACGCATCATATTTATCTGTTCTGTTGTAATATTGCAAAAATTCTTCATAGGAAAAAGGAAACATACTAATTTCAAATACTCTCCCACCAAATAAAGTTGCTAAATCACTTGATAGAAGAAAAGCATTAGATCCAGTGAGATAAATGTCAAATCTCTGCTCTTCATGTAAACTATTGATAATTCTTTCAAACCCATCACAAAGCTGAATCTCATCAATTAAAAGATAATTGTTGATTCCTTCGACATAATGCTCATCAATATATTTATAAAGATTTTCTTTGTTTAAGAGAGATTCATATTGTTTTAAATTGAGTTTAATTCTAATTACATTACCCTTATTGTTTGAAATTAAATAGTCGTAAAAAGCATCTAATAAAAACGATTTACCAGATCTTCTTATTCCTGTAATGACTTTAATATCTGGAGTGTCAATCAAGTTAATCATTCTATTTAAATAATTTGATCTCTGTATTATTTTCATATTCTTTTTCCTTTATGAAAATATTATACCTTATTTCGCAAATTTCAAAAAAATACAATTTTGCGAAATAAACATTATTGTTATACAGATAACTTCAATAATGTTTTAGATACTAAAATTGTTTTTTAATCATTCGATTTTTGCATCAAACTTTTTAAATAATAATTGTTGTTTGTTTTAAAAATAAACATTTTATAGTTACTATATATTACCAATTTAAATTAGTTGATATGAACGATTGATAATATCTGGTAACATGAAAAAGACTCTTATAAAAACATCAATTCACTTTTTCTCATCCAAATAAACTTCATATAATTTAAGCAAGACACTATAAAACTTATCTTCAAAAGTTTCAGGGGGTGTATCACAGTCTAAAATAATTTTCTCTTTAGACAAATTATTTACATATCCACCATGGTTAGTTCTAATAACTAAATCGGCAAGTTCAGATACAATTTCCATTACCCAATAACAAATTGTGTCTTCGTTACAATTTTCCAAATTTTCCACTTTAGTAAGGTAATCAAACGGTCTTGGGTAATTCTTTCTATCAAGATAATTTTTATTATTGTTCAGTACAAAAACTTGATAATATGATTCCAAATAAGAACGAAAATATAATTTATTTTCTCCATTAAAAATAACACTTTTCAAATAAAACCCTAATGAGTTTTCGTACTTTTCTTCTCTCTCAAAATATGAATCTATTTTACAGGATGAATGTTTTCTAGAAACTTTATAAAAATACTTATAACCATCATATAAAAATGTTTCACCTAAATCATTGTCACGTGCAAATTTTTCTATTTCATCAAGACATTTGTAAATCCAATTTTCATCATTAATTAAATCATTTTTATATCCTTTTATTCTTAAAACTTCTTTTTGAATATCGTCCGAAAGTGAGTTAAAATCGTTGTAAAGCACTCTTAAATGTTTGTGTAATCTATGTGTGCATCTTGCCATTAAACAATACGGCAAATAAGCAATTTCATTCTCATCATATTTAATGATAAATTGCCTTGCACTAATTTCAACATAAGACTTATATTTTTTGTTTTCAATTTTTTTCCCAATATAAAAGACTGCAAAAGAAGTAAAACAAGAAGCAAACAGAGAGAGTATACTAATAATAAGTGATAACCATTCGTAGCCTGTCATTGTAATACCTCACATTCAATAAAAAAATTAAATTTCATAGTGTTTAAATGAAAAATCATCAACATTATTCTTCCTTCTAGAGATATTTTATACATTAAACTTCTAAACATAAAAAAATTTTAAATTATAGAAAGAACTTTTTTAAAATTAAAAATTGGTACAAATTAATCATTTATAATTGTGACGTAGCAGTGCATTCGAACCTATTTTCATTTTCACAAATAAGTTACTTTATGGCTAAGAAGGCTAGTTTATAACAAAAATACAGATGTATTACTACTAAAGCATATAAGGAAAAACAATGTTTTTTCAAAATATAAACAATTTTTTTAGTTGCTTAGTTTTGCATTAAATAAGATAAATAACAAATTTATATTACGTAATCGAGAGCATTTTGATGCTTTCATCAGAAAACTTAATAGACTTTTAATAATTTATTAATTTAGTAGTAAATAATTGTTTTGTTAGGGTACTAATTTCATAGATAATAACACTTTATCAATTTTATTTTTAAGTTCATCTGTAAATTTTTCTAAGCCCATAGTTGATGCTTCTTCATATGTCCAACCATAATTAATTGACAATTCTGGAACTATTGAAACAACTCTTTGTTCATTCGAAAATTGTTCCTTAATTCTGTTCAAATCTGATTCATAAATTAATCCAGCATTGAACATTTGTCCATAAAGCTCTATTGCTTCATAAAGTTTTTTCTGTTTTATAAAAGCTAAATTTGTTTTAAAAAAAGAAATGTATTTATTTAAATCATTATTAAAATCCAAATATGATTTTCCAATGTTTTTTCTCCATACGTTTTGTAAATGAAATGTTGGATGACATCTTGTTATGTGATCATCTTGAATATTAATATTATCAATAGAAGAAATCATTTCATAACTAGATCTTTGAGTACTTCCGAATGCAAGTTGTACTTCAATTAAATCATCTTTAAATTCTAAGTTAATTTCTCTTAAATAAGCATAATTTACATGAGCTCTAATAACATTCCACTTCCTATTATCAATTTGTTCATATCCAAGATGTGTGAGTATTTTTTCACCAAAAGGAAGAACAAGTCTTTTTCTAATATCCTTATTAGTAGATGTATCTGCTGAACAAGCAATAGAAAAATTATCAACTCCATAATAGCTTAAAATCGTTAAATACTCGATAAACTGATCAGTAATAAAAGTGTCTAATTTTTCGAAAATCTCTTTTATATAACTATATTTCTTATAAATAATCTGATTTTTATTTGGTAAAATGCATAAACTTTTTACAATATGATTGTTAATTTGAGTTGGGTCTAAATTATATCGTTTATTTTCCAATGCAATAACATAGTCAGGTATTCCATCAGTATAAACAAAAATCCATCCATCAGGGATAGAATCTCCTCTTTGAAAATTAAGATATTCAGCTACTGCTTTTTTAGTTTCTCTATTAAGTTCTTCTTCATTTTGAATGTTCTCTTTCAAATAATTCTTAATAGCCTGTGATAAACTTTTCTCATCTTTTATATCCTGTCCAGAAAATCCCCAACATTCTCCTGTTGGACTAAAACCAAACATAATTCTTTTATCTTCACTAAATGCTGTGATCTTTTCAACTGGCGGCTTTTTTTGTAGATAAAATTCCAAGCGAATATTATCACTATTTAATTTAATACCAAACAAAGATGACAGTAATTTCTTTTTCTTTTCTATAGGAAGACTATCAATAGAATTTATAAAAGCTTTTGTAATATTATTTTCAAGATATGATTTTGCATTATATTGATAAAAAATATTTAAATGATTGTCTCGCAGTCCTTTATAATCAGTCATATGTTTGTGGCTTCTTTAAATTAATTTACGGTATCTATGTAATATTATATTAGATTTTATAGAAACTACATTGGTGAAAAGTTATACTACACAGTTACGAGCATCTAGACACTATCATAACCAAAATTTATATGATTTTGATAATTTAATGATGAATAAATTTCCTTCTAAATTGTTACACTCAACAAATGTATTAGCATTTTTTTGCTAGTTTATGAAGTAACATGTATTTTTTGATACTTATCGTTCTTTTCCTTTATATATGAAACAATGATTTTGGATAGGACTTATCATGTGAATTGTCTAATATTGATCATGAAATTTTTATACGATTTTCTTCTAATATTTTATAAATGTTATTTTTAATTCAATTTTCTATCATATAGTGCATTGGTAACAAAAAGTTATACCTAATCAATGTTACATTTCTAGTAATTTTTGTATTTAAGAATAAAAAAATGATTTGAATAGTAATTTTTCTTTATTTAACTATTGCTTTCAGTTTGATAAAGATGAACCATTTTAATACAATGCACACTCAAATATAATGAATCTATTTTAAATAAAACAATTTTAAATCAATGCATTTGATATTTTATACATTCCCTTTGCAAGATTTTTGCTTCTATTTTCAATATCATTTTTGGAAAATACTTGTTTACTATTGTTTTCTCTCAAGAACATTGAAACCATTTTATATTTAGATTGCTCGTAGTATATTTTTTTATTTTTTTAAACAGATTTTGGAATACTCAAGTTAATACTTTGCTCTAATAAAAATAAATTACCAATATAAAGAGTACTTTCATCTTTGATATCTTCGTCTAAAATGTTTTCAATTTATGAATTTATTTCAAATATATCACTTTCTGACACTAACATTTCAAATACATTCATAAGATGTTAAAACATAACATTTTTACAAATTGGTTGCTTACTAAATTTAAATCTCTTAAATCCCTCTACAAATTCAGCCTCGTTTGGCAATAAACTTTTTTAAGGACTCAGCATTTGTTTTTAAGCATTCTTTAATTGATTTCATATCATTACACAAAAATAAATCATGAACAAACGAGTTAATTTTTTTCAAACTAGAAGTTTTTTTTGAGCATACTGCAGCTTCTGTTAAAGTCATACTCCGTTACAATTGATCCATGAAAAATATATGTTTCTTTCTAATAATATAAAGATATAGAACTACATCAATTATTATTTGGATGATTCTATAAGTAATTGAAATAAATAGAATAATAATTTCTTCATAATTTCTCATATAAGCAAAAAAAAGAGCATTTCTGCTCTGATTTCATATAATTTTTTGGAATTTTTAATCTTCTAAAAATTTTGCCTCGTACAAGTCAAGAGCGGAGCGGACGGTACTATTCAGCTTTTCAAATTTTCAATGATGATGAGGGGAAAAATTAACATTTTTTAATTACAATTATTTTATCTAAACTTTCAATATATCCAACTTCTACTAGTGAATTTTCTAAATTATTTGCATCATAAACCCATGATGTAATTAGTGTTTTTGTTTCACCCTCATATTCAAATGAAACAGAAAATTTACTTTGAAAAAAACAATGATTAATATGATTTTTAAATTTAATATGAAATATATATGCTTTATCATAACATTTCATAGTTAAATTTATATTGCGTTTAACTATAATTGTTTTAATAATAAAAGGTAAATCAATCAGTAAATATAAAAATATACCTACAGATAAAACAATCAATGCAATTTCTGCTGATTCTTTTCTAAGGAAAAAATATATCCCAGTAAATAACAAAGAATATACACAAAAAAAGCTGATAGACAATATAAAAAGTAATTTAAATAACTTTATATCTTCTTTGTATTGTATAGTATTTTTATAATTCAATTCCATATTATGTTAGGCAATATGAATTAAAGACATATCGCCTAAAACTACTCTTCCTTTGTTTTTTTCATAATTAACTTGATTAGTATTAACTCTTAATCTAATTCCATAAGTCTCTTGTGGAAAAGTAAAACTATATGTATCTAAAATATCTTTATTTTTTGACATTGTAGAAATATTAAATTCATAAAATACTTTATATATACCATCTTTGGATTTTGTTTCTAACACTATTGAAGATTTTGTATTTAAATATTCTTCTTCACTCCAAATTGCGATACCAATATTTAAAGCATTTATATCTTGAACGAAATCCATTTGTAAATAAGCCGTTCCAGCCCCCTTACATTTAGCTGATAATGCTAAATATTGATTGTTAATATATCCACATCTAATTCTTTGTGTCGTAAATGAAAAACCTGAATCAAGGGATATATTGGTTCTATTTTCACTGTCAACATATTCATTATGAAAACCAAAATCTACTCCAGTGACATTTTCGGTTATAGGAGTTAAATCGCTTACTTTAGTAACAGATAATGAATATAAACCAGAAGATTTCCAACCATATCCTCTAACTCTTAAATAAACCTTTCTACCTTTAAATAAATCATACTTCAAAGAAAAATTTCTTCCATTATTATAATCGCCATCATCGTCATAAGCCAAAGAACCTTCGTTAGATTTTCCCGGAACAATATTTGTAAATAATTCCCCAAATGTATCGATTGAAGAATCTGTTTTAAATTCGTACGTTGCTGTTTCTGGTGCAACAAAATGATACCAATGATATTCTCCAAATGATAATTGGTTTGGTATAGAATGACCTAAAAGCAGTTCAGTATCACCACCTGTATTGACATCTTCAATAGGACTTTGATTTTTTGCTCTGGCTTCTCGTATATCCTCAATTGTTTTTAATGGATACACTGTTCCATTAAATTTTGCTTTACTTGAAAATGAAGAGATAATATCGCCGTTAAATAAGTATTTATCTTGAATAGTTGGAGTAAAATCAATATCGTAATTCATATGAACAATACCAGGCATACTTTCTGATTTTATTTCATATAAAGAATCTATTTTTATTACTTCTTCATCACTTGTAGAAGAATTGCATTCAAGTGCAGTAGCTAAAACTTGTAGGTAAGTCAAATAATCTTTTGCTTGATCAATTTTGCTTTTGGGAATAATAGTTTCAAATAAACAATCCAAAAGAGATGGACCGATTGATGAAACAATGCTAATACCAAACGAAACAGCAGCACCAATATTTGCAACAGGAATAAATGTCATTATTATTCCAGTAACAACACTAACACCATTAACCACTTCACTAGTAATATCTAGATTTGCCTTTATTCTTTCGTTACTACCTATTTCATTTTTTAAAACTTGAATAGATTCTTTAACAATTTCATAAAGTTGCTTTCTTAATTTTAAATCCCAAACATAAAGAGAAGCATGAAGAATTTTTTTATCGTCTCTTATATATTGAAACATTGGATTCCCAAATTTATAAGCTGAATAATACTGACTACTAGTAAAATAACCAACTTCTGACTTACCTGATGAAGTGAATGCTTGAATATTAAAAGGATCATAATCTGAAACCCAAAGAGCAGCTCCGACACCTTTACTATATCTTAAGTCGGATATACTAACATTTTCAGAGATATAATTAACATCTAAAGATAAATGATATTTTTGCTGAGCATTGAATGTATTATTATATGAAAAAACTTTTATATAATATACCCTTGGAAATATAAATTTTGTAATTCTTTCCTGAGAATTAGATGATTTTCTTGAAGATGCTATCAAAATAGTATCATCTTCTCCTGCATATTTAGCATTACTATGTTCAAAAAGTTCTAAATCATAATCACACTCATTAGGAATATTTGTAAGTTCTATTGTTACATCAGCTTTACCAAAAACTTGAAATTCATAATAGTCTACATCAACTTCTCTTTTAATCAATCCCCATAGCCACTCATTTCTATGTAATGTTGCATCAAGTGAGGTTGAATAACTTTGAGGAGCATATGTTCCATCATATTGAGGAGAAATAATTTTCGCGGTTGTTATGGAATCATTATTTTCGTATTGATCTTTAGTTGCATCAGCGCTTCTTGTCACAATTTGATTTTGTGTATCAATGTAATTTTGAGCTTCAAGCGAATTTAATTCATCATTAAATAAATTTTCATCCAAAAATTGCTCATTATATTCGTTATAATTCACTTCACGTTTTTGTTTATGATTGATAGTTTGCAATATATTGTTTTCCTTATAATTTACTTCTTCTTTTGTCTGATTGGTAACGCTCGTTGCACATAAACAAAGGGCAGAAATAATGTATACAAATATCTTTTTTAACATAAAACATAACCTTATTTATTTTATTATTTTACATTAATTTTTTAAAAAAATCTTCATTTGTAACAAAAAGTTATACCACACACTTAAAAAATTAAAATATAAGTGTGAAGAGAAAAGTAAATAAAATTTGATAACACTAGTCAAGTATAAAATTAAGTAAAATTGTTTGAATTTTTTCCATAACAAAAGATTATCTAATTTACTAAACACTTTAATTTTTCATAAAAGACATTTAAAATATTATTG
>CALVKB010000038.1 GCA_944332485.1 uncultured Bacilli bacterium
TATGTTGTTCTTAAATGTGGAATTAATGATTTGTCGCTTTCGGAATTCGACCTCCGTTATTGGGACTTATGGCAAAATTCAAGTGGTTCCGATTGTTAACATCCTTCCAAGATTTCTATTTCAAATTTTAAAATTTTTGAGAGTGTGAAATTTTCAAATTCTAGTATCCATTTTACTTAAAACAAATTTTGATCTTTTTGTTTCTGTGTTATTCATATCAACTATATAAATTTAAACAATAAATCAAACAATTAAAGTCATAAAAATATAAATTTACTTGAATATAAAATAGAAAAATTGTAACATTTATTTGTTTGAACGCGACCATGGCGAAATTGGTAGACGCGTACGATTAAGGGTCGTATGATTGATTCGTGAGAGTTCAAGTCTCTCTGGTCGCATATCTTATGTTAGTTGTGCCTATCACTTTGATAGGCTTTTTTAATTTTTGAATAATACAAAACCTGAATCATTCAATACGTTTTTATCATCATATAAATTGGAAATAACGACATTACCAATTTTTTGAAGTTTAACTGGATTTTTTGTGTTGTTGAGGATCAAGGTAAAACGATTATTCTCATCATACCTCTCCAAATAAAACAAATTGTTCTTACTGAAAATTCTTATATTTCCCTGCTTCAATGCTTTATTAGTTTTTCTAATATTGATGAAATTTTTTACAAAGTTGAAAAATTCATAATCGAAATGTTCACCTTCAAAAACCATCGGTAAGCGGCAATCTGGATCGTGTCCACCGGAAAGATGCGTTTCATCCCCGTAAAATAAAGCGGGCATTCCAACGAATGTGAACATCAAACTTAATGCTTGCTTGTATCTATTTAAATCACCCTTCAATTCATATACAAAACGTGGAGAATCATGGCTGTCTAGTAAGTTGTACATCATATTGTTGACAATAGAGGTATTACTTATAAGGCATTTATTAAGATCATCAGAGAGAATCTCGCTGTTGAAATGATTTAAAAGATAATTAATAACAGCTTTTCTGAATGGATAATTCATAACTGCATCAAATTGATCACCCAATAAATAACTGTGTGCATCAGGCCATACTTCACCAAGAATTATAAAATCATCTTTGCATTGTTTACAAGCCTTTCTAAAACTACGCCAAAATTCATGACTGACTTCATCACCAACATCAAGTCTCCAACCATCTATGTCGAATTCTTTAATATAGTACGTTGCTATATCGAGTAAATATTTTTCAACATTTTTATTCGATGTGTTAAATTTAGGCATGTATTTCCAAGTTCCGAATCCATCATAATTGAAATGGTCATCAGAAAAATCGATCTCTTTTCCGTGAATGATAAACCAATCGAAATATTTACTTTTTGAACTGTATTTTTTTACATCTTCAAAAATTGGATTGTTATACGCACAATGATTGAAGACAGCATCTAAAACGATCTTTATATTATTCTTGTGCAATTGTTCGACTAACATGTGCAATTTTTCATTATCACCGAACATCCAATCTATTTTCTTATAATCAGCGATGTTGTATTTGTGATTGGAGTTTGAATCGAAGATCGGTGTTAAATAAATAGCATTCACACCTAAGTTTTTTAAATATGGAATTTTATCGATTATTCCTTGTAAATCTCCACCGTAAAAACTCATACGATCAGGGCGATCGAATTGTTTCATATTTATATATGATGTATCTTTTGTTTTATCACCCTGGTGGAAACGATCGACGAATATCTGATAGAAGATAGCGTCTTTAGCCCAACTGACCTCTTTATGTATATCACTATCATTTATGTAAGCAAGTTGAAAAAGGGAATACTGCCACATGGTTTCATCGAATTTTGATGAGAATCCATCCTCGGTATAAAAATATTTGACATTATCAACCGTAAAGACAAAATAATACGATAGTCTTCTATCATCCAAATTCAAAATGGCTTGATAATAAGCTGAGCTTTCGGTTTGGCAGAATAACTCCATCCTGACTTTTTTGAATGTTTTAAATTTATACTTAGGTCCGTAATGTACATAAATATCGTTTATATTGAGATTCTTTCTAACTCTCAAACGAATGCAAACTTTGTAAGGATTTATTGCAAAGCACATTGTTGAATCATCCAAATGATAAATATCTAAATCGTTCATTGTAAAGCTCCTTTTTTTTCATTTAAAAAACTAAGCCAAGTAACATGACTTAGTTTGAAATTTATTTTGTATCAGTTTCTTTTTTCTTCTTTTTCTTTCGTTTTTCTATAAGCTCCAAAGATGTAACTTTAAGCTCGTATGGTGAGGCAGTTTGTTTGAGCTCATCAGCGAAGGCTTTAAGTTTCAAAGGGCTCAGTTTCTTTTCAAAATTTATGGTGATTCTTGAACAGGTTCTTGTCCTGTATGTTATAACATTACTTGTGATATCTACAATGTAGCAATTTAATCTATCAGCAATTTCCAAAGCTTTTTTAAGAATCGGGTTGTCAGCATCGACGATAACTACAACAGATGGGGTGAACTTGCTACTTTTAAGTTCATATAAACCAAGAAGTAATAAAACTATCATAGCGATAGCACCAACTATCAAAGCTTCAGCGACAAATCCTGCACCGCAAGCCAATCCGATACCACCACATAACCAAAGGGTTGAAGCAGTGGTCAATCCTTTGATGTCAGTTGATGTTTGCATGATTGTACCAGCACCTAAAAATCCGATACCAGAGACAACTTGTGCTGCTAATCTGAATGGTTCACCACCGAATAGTAACTTTGTTCCAACTATAGATACACACATTATCAAACTGCTTCCTAAAGAGACCATAATATGTGTTCTCAATCCGGCTGAATGACCTTTTTTCTCACGTTCGAATCCGATAATTCCACTTATTAAAACCGAGAATAAAACTGTGACAAAGGTGAATAAAGCTGCACCACCATTGCTCATATCTAAAAGTTCAAATATCTTTCTATCAAGCCATGTAAATTTTGATAAATCGAAAGTTGAACCAGTGGGTTCACTTGCTAAAAACATATTATATCGCCCCTTTCTTTTGTAAAGTTTCTCTTAATTTATCTGATAATTCAAAGTTTTTGTTCGCTTTAGCTTGGTTGTATTCGATAAATAATTGCCTATCTTCCTCTTTCAAAGATTTCAATTCTATTTTGAATCCTAATGTATCCAACATCTTATACAAAGTGTTGTAGTAAGTGGATTCTTTGTCCACATCAACTTTTGAAAAACGGAATGATTGGTTGATAAGCTTTGTAAGTTGCTCAACATAAACAAGAGCATTGGAAATGTTCAGATCATCAGCTAAACTTTCAAAGAATTTATTCAAAATATCCAGATCTGTTTTATCTATGATAGTTTCAAAATTCAAATAAAAACGGTTTTTCAGTTTTTGTAATGCTTCGATGTATTTTTCAATCTTCTGTTTGCAATCTAAGATGATATCAGAAGTGAAATTAATGGGACTTCTATAATGAGTTGAGATAAAAAACATCCTTAAAGCATTGCCACCGTATTGTTCGATGATATCTTTAGCTTTCAAATCGTTATTTAAGGATTTACTCATCTTCTCATTGTCGACATTTACAAATCCAACATGCATCCAGTAGTTAGCAAGTTTTGTATTGTGGATAGCCATTGATTGTGCAATTTCATTTTCATGATGTGGAAATTTCAAATCAAATCCACCACCATGAATATCGATAAGTGGTTTGTTGAAAACAGAGTTTACCATGACAACACATTCGGTGTGCCATCCAGGTCTGCCTTTGCCAAATTTAGCATCGAATTTTATACCGTTGTCATCTGTTTTCTTCCATAAAACAAAGTCAGTTTCATTTTTCTTGTTTGAGTTTTTCTGTATTCTTGAACCATGTTCCAAAACATCGATCTTCATTTTAGACAAACAACCATAATCACTGACAGATGAAGTTGAGAAAAACACATCATCACCAGCTTTATAAGCGGCTTTTTTTTCAAGTAAAACATCGATGAAGTTTATAATTTTATCCATGTAATTGGAAACTTTCGGTGTTTCATACATCTTTAGTACATTCAAATCATCACAAGTTTTTGCATATGAATCTATATAAAATTCACTTATCTCTTTTTCAGTTTTATTCTCTTGCAAAGCTTTATTGATTATTTTGTCATCGATATCAGTGTAGTTTCTAACACAACGAACTTTGAAATTTAGTGTTTGCAAAAACCTTGTTAGAACATCAAAAACAACGACACTTCTCATATTACCGATATGTGGGTAATTGTAGACGGTCGGTCCACAGTAGTAAATGTCAACCTCGTTATCTTTTAAAGGTACAAAATCTCTTTTTGAATTTGTTAATGTATCAAATAATTTAATTTTCATACTAAAATTATACTAAATAAGTGATATTTATATATTAGTTAACAATCTTGTTTTATTGAACATCGTTCAAGACTTCTTTTTGCATGTTTTGAAGTTTATACAAACGATAGTACAAACCGTGTTTATCGATAAGTGATGAATGGTTGCCTTGTTCTATTATTTCACCATGATCCAAAACATAGATCGTGTCGACATTTTTGATAGTTGATAAACGGTGGGCAACTATAATCATTGTTCCGATATTTCTCATCTTGTTCAAAGAATCTTGAATTAGGACTTCAGTTTCAGTATCTATGTTGGCGGTAGCTTCATCCAAAACCACAATTTGAGGTTTATAAACCATAACTCTTGCAAATGATATAAGCTGTCTTTGACCAGCCGAGAAGTTATTACCTCTCTCCCTGACAATCTCATTGTATTTATTTGGAAGTTTCTCAATAAATGTATCGGCACCAACATATTGACAGGCTTTGACAACTTCTTCATGAGAGATAGAGTTGTTATCAAGTTTGATATTATCTTCGATGTTTCCTGAGAACAAAAATACATCTTGTAACATCTGTCCGATACCTTTTCTCAATGATTCGATCTGGATATCTTTGATATTTATACCATCTATTAGAATCTCACCTTTTTGAATGTCATAGTTTCTGACAATCAAAGAGATTATAGTTGATTTACCAGCACCGGTGGCACCGACAAAAGCGCAGGTTTCACCTGGTTTTATCTTGAAGGAGACATTTTTAAGAACCCACTGATTTGGGATATAAGCAAAATAGACATTTTTAAATTCAATCTCACCTTTGAATTTTTCTATCTTCTTTGCGTTTGGTGAATCTTCGATAAATGTTTCTAAGGATAGTACGGAGTAAACTTTCTCTGTGGAAGAGAGAATATTTGTGATTCTGTTGAATAAATTAGCTAAATTTGTAACTGGTCCAGATAGTTGCTGGGTGTAAAGATACATCGAAAATAAAGTACCAGCATCCAAATACTGATGCTCTGCGTAAGAATTTATTATCATCGGAACTCCAACGGCAAAAACACAGATGACGCAGATCATATTTATTACATAGATTGATGGATAATAAATTGCCCACAATTTCATAACTCTGATCCAGTTATTTTTCAATTTATTATTGATATTATCAAATTCTCGTCCTTTTCTAAGTTCCTGATTGAAAATTTGGATAGTTTTCATTCCAGAAAGGGATTCTGACATGAAAGCGTTAAGTTCACTTATTGAATTTCTAACTTGTCTGAAGTTTCTTTTTGCTTTGATTCTTGTTATGTAACTTATCACAAAAATAACTGGGATAAATGCCACAATCACCAATGCAATTTGCCAACTGGTGATAAAGCAGTAGATTATAACTGAGATAATTTGGAAGACATTTCTGAATAAACTCACCAAAATATCTGTGAAGAACATACTTAAATTTTGCGTATCGTTAGTGACTCTTGTCACATATTTACCAATCGGTAAACTGTTAAGTTGAGCGATAGATAGATGTTCTATTTTGTTGAATATATCAATTCTTATGTCGTATACAATATTTTGACCGATCCTTTGGAATCCAACTGAGCAGAAATAATACAAAATAAGATAGACCATGTACATCAATAAATAAAGAATACTTGTGACGATAATGAATCTTATATCTGTCAGATTCTCAGCGATACTTTTGTTAAGATTGTTCAAAAAATCACCCCAGATAAGAGGCTCGGCCATCATGACGAAAGTTGCAGCGATTTGCATTAAAATAAAGAAGATGAAACTTCCTAAATAAGGTTTCAAATATTTGATGAAGTTCTTGATCAAAGCGAGATCTTTCATAGAGAACTTCTCATCATATTTTTTATCTATGATCTGTTGTTCCATATTAAACCTCCTTCTCCAATGACTGTAATTCACAAAGTGATTTATACAATTTACAATGTTGTTTCAAATATTCATGAGTACCAAAATCAACAACACAGCCGTTATCCATGACTATGATCATATCGAGATCTTCAACAGCACTTATACGATGAGCGATGATCAATGTTGTTTTATTCTTACGATCTTTTTTGATGTTGGCTAAAATTTCCTTCTCAGTGTTGGAGTCAACGGCACTTACAGAATCATCCAAGATCAATATTTCAGGATTTTTAATGATTGCACGAGCCATGCTGATACGTTGTTTTTGACCACCCGAAAGTGTGGCACCTCTTTCACCGATCATTGTTTTATATCCATTTTTAAATTCTTGAATATTATCATCGACACAGGCGAATTTCGCCGCTTTCTTAATCATCTCTTCACTTATATTTTCATCAGCAAAAGCGATATTAGCATCGATGTAATCGGAGAATAAGAATGTCTCTTGAGCGACATATCCTATATGTTCCCTCAAGACTTTGCTATTCCAATTGTTGATATCTATATTATCGATCAAAACCATATTCTCCTCGATGTTGTAAAGTTTGAGCAAAGTGTTGACTAAAGTTGATTTACCACATCCAGTTTTACCGATGATACCTACATTCATACCTTTGTCAATTGTTATGTTGATATTCTTCAAAACCTTGTTATCACTATCAGGATAGTTGAAGGATAGATTTCTAAATTCGATCTTTCCGACAAATTCTTTATCTGAGGAGATTTTTGGCTCACGAACTTCATTTTTCTGATCCAATAAATATGTGATACGTTTCAAACTAGCTTTACTTTGCGATATGATGTTAACCAACATTCCAATGGCAATCATCGGCCAGATCAATGAATCGTAATAACCGAAGAATTCTACCATCCCTTTGACATCAAGATGTCCAGCTAATGGAATCATGCTGAAAAATTCCGGGCGGATTATCATCAATCCTCCGAATAAAACCAACAAGAAGAATGCCGAATAAGCTAGAGCATTTATCAAAACATCAACTTTAACTGAATATTTTAAAAAGTCCTGATTGACCATTTTATTAGATTTGTTCAAATTTGCAAATTTCTTGGCTTCTGATATTTCTTTACAAAAGGCTTTGACAACGGTGATACCTGAAAGATTTTCCTGAACCATATCCGATAATCTTTCAAATCTCTCCTGTCTTTTTTCAAATTTGAGACTTTGAATCTTCTCGATATAATATCCGATACATGCGAAGAATATCATCGGTAAAGCACAGATTATAGCTAAAAACCAGTTGACCAAACACATCTTGGTGAAAGCGACAATTCCTAAAACTAAAACATCCACAGAATAAATCAAACCATCTGAGAATACGCAGCACACTGATTCTATATCATTTGTGAAATATGCCATCAAACCACCGGTTTTCTGCATATTGAAAAATGATGTTGAAAGATTCTCGACATGATAGAACATCTTGTGACGCAAATCAGCCTCTATTTTAACTTGAACTATATTCAAGCAATAACGCCAAATAAAGCGGCACAATCCTATGACAACAACTATCAAGCTGAATGTTCCAAAGTAGTAATAATAATCATTAAGATTGAATAAATTGGTCCCGTAACCCCATATTTTGTTCGGGTCAGTAACTAAATCTACGACATTTGAAGGGTTATTTATATTGTACAAATTAGTCAGTTTTTCAATCATCTCCGCCACAAGTTGCGGGATATACAATTGGACAATATCAACAACGATCAATGCAAGAAAACCGAAAACGAAGTAGGCCCAATATTTTTTATAGTAAATGTTGATATATTTCCCGAATATCATAAATTAAACCTCTATATAACTTCAGCCTCCAAATCATATACATTAGGAACGTTGATTATTTTAACGTTGACAATATCCCCTTGATTGAGAGGTTTTTTTGAGTAGACATACAATTTACCATCGATATCATCAGGAGCGTATAAATCTGAGACACCATAGTAACACATATTTTTCTCATCATATTCTTGAACCATGAATTTGTAAATTTTATTCAAACGTTGTTTGTTGAGTTTGTAAGATATACGCATCTGTTTTTTCATCAATTTTTTCAAACGTTCATTTTTAATTTTAGTAGGAACTTCATTTGGAAAATCATAGCTTGGAGTATCTTCCTCTTTGGAATATGTGAAGCAACCGAGATGATCGAACTCTATCTCATCTATAAAACTCATCAGATCTTCAAAATCCTCTTCAGTTTCTCCTGGAAATCCAACCATCATTGTGGTTCTTAAAATAGCATGAGGGACTTTGCTTTTGAATTTTTTGATAAGAGCTAAATTTTCCTCTCTTGTTCCTCTTCTATTCATAAGTTTCAAAACTTTATTTGAAGAGTGTTGCAAAGGTAAATCAAAATACGGTGACAATTCTTTGTGCTCGGCATAAAAATCGATGAGCTCTTCATCTATCTCATCTGGATATAGATACATCAATTTGACAAACTCAAACTCTTTATGTTTACAAACTTCTTTGAGCAAATCAACGATACTAAATCCAATATCAGATCCGTATTTTGTCGTATCTTGTGAGATGATAGTTATGGCTTTTATATTATCTTTGACCATATTTTCCAACTCTTGCTTCAAAGTGTTCATGTCAACTGAGATGAAATTTCCTCTAATAAGTGGAATTGCACAATAGCTACAGCGGTTGTTGCAACCTTCGGAAATTCTTAGATAAGCTTCATGAGCTTTTGAAGTGTAATAACGTTTTGTTGGATCAATACGTCCTTTAAGTTTGAGCTTTGGTAATAATTCGTTTAAACGTTCACCGAATTTTGAATAATCTTCGATAGGAATAATCAAATCAATCTCCGGTATTTCTTGTTTAAGTTCCTCATAATAACGTTGTGCCATACAACCTATCACGATAAGAGGTTTTTTGTATGTTGTCATATCGAGAATGGTTCTAATTGCCTCAACTTTAGCTTGTTCTATGAATGCACAAGTGTTGACAATTATGATATCTGATAGTTCT
>CALVKB010000039.1 GCA_944332485.1 uncultured Bacilli bacterium
ATACGTGAGAATAGTTCTTTATTAGATTGCTATAGCGACCAATTAAATAGTTCTATCAATGTTGCTGAAGTTGAACAGCTCATTTCGAAAGAACAAGCTGATCGATTAAGAGCAAGATACTTTAGGAGATAGACACTATATGATTAATTTTTATAAATTTTCCGATAAGAAAGCTGGTAACAATAATGAAGTTACAAGAAAATACGGATAAAACTCAACCAGAGAAAATAATTTCTGAAATGGAGACATAATCTTAATATAACTAATGTCAAATTAAAAATTATAATTGAAATCAGCGACACTGCTGTAGATAACAATATTAAATATCTAAAAACAAATGGATATATTAAAAGAAATAATGAAACAAAAAGGATTCTGGAAAGTATTAAAACAATCGTTGATAAATTCTTAAAACAAGGCTTTAATTCGTTATTTAAATTTTGAACAAAAGATTCTTTTAATTATATTAACTTAACAAAATGGTACTGATAAAGAATGATAAAAAAGGAAAGTTTTATATGTTAAAAAGAATATGTAATATACTAATTTGGTTGATTTTGCTACTTTCAAATAGTCGTTTCTTTCAATTATTGTTTAGCCTTCTAGTCGAATATTTTTCGGGTATACGAATTTTATTCGACTACATATTTAAAACTTAAGAGAAAATATTCAATACTAATCAAAACAAATTTGTGTTTTTACCTTTTAATTGAATAAGACCAGTTCTTAAATTATTTATTTAAAATAAACTATAAAAACAATTCAGTATTTTACTATTATTAATAGACAAAATGAACTTAACATTTTATATTTTTTAAATTAAAATGTTTAACAAGTTCTTTTATTTTCATCTAACGAAAATATTTAAACATTGATATTTAATTTTTTTAGAATATTTTTCTATAATATTTTCCGTGAAAAAAAATATTGTTTTATTATTCTTACCTATATTAGTTCTAACATCATGTAAAATACAACATGTTCAAAGAGCACAATTTGGTATTGACTCTTCTTTGCTTAAAGAAAATTACAAAGTATACAAAGAATTGAACAGTGAGGAAACTGATGATCAAATTTCCATATTTGGTACATCTATCACTGCTGCTTTATATTTGCAAAAAAAAGTGAATTTGTCATATGTTGATTTAACCGATGAAGAAGTAACTAAAGTCAAAGAGAGCTTCAATAACACATTCACTGATTATCATGTTATCTTTGATCGTCACTACTATTATGTGAATCGACAAACAGATGCTCTTATCAACAACATTAAAGTTTTAAATGATTCAATAGGAAGTGGAGAATTTATCAAAGTTGATCCTTTGTTGTATAAGGCTTTGAAAGATGGTTACAACTTCACAATAAATTCCGAAAATAAATTCTCAATATTCATCGGAAATTTGGCAGATGTTTATGATGAATATATCGATTTAGCAAAATATAGAAACAATTCTGAATCACCTTATTACATCTTAAGTGAAGTTAATGATAGATATTTTTATTCTACTCCTGCTGAGAATAAAGTAAATGATGCCTTGGTTTGTACTCCAAATTTAGATGAACTTAAAAATGAAACTCTTATAGAATTTGATGATAGTACATCCTCAGTGAAAATTAATAACACCAAAAGATGTCAAAGTGCAAACGGAAAGTTGAATATCTCATTGTCTGGTCAAGGAAAGGGTTTAGCTATAGAAAAATTTGTCGATGATAATAACGAATATTCTATGTTGATTAATGGTGGAAGTTCATCCATCAAAACTAACCGTCAAAAGTACTTTGATGATCCTTGGAATATCGCTCTCACCAATCCGATAAATAGAGAATTGATCATAAATTCACAATATTTAGGTGGTGAATATGTCAATTTTACAAACTCTTATGAATTAATGTTAGAATTTCCAGATAGTTTCAATCTTTCAACATCAGGATATTACGAAAATTACTATTATGTTCCGATGCTTGAAGATAATACTGAGTGGACTCTCACTCCAAACCTTGATGATCCAAACAGTTCCATTTACAATCAAAATAATTATTACAACATTAAAAATTTGTACAGAGTCAATCATATCATCAACCCAACAACAGGAAAATGTGAGCAGTTTTTTGATTTTGTCTCTGTTTTATTAAATGATTCAGAACTTGCTGATATGTACACAACCTGTTTGATGAACACAAGTTCATTACAAGAAGCTGAAAACATGAGGACAAAATTAGATAAAATTTACAATCAGAAATCTCAAGTTATATATTCATATAAAAACGACAAAATGGATAGTTTCTTTATCTACCCTTTCACAAGTTTGGAAAATGAGATGCTTTTAAACGGGATTACCAATTTGCAAACATCCTTTGCCAACACCTTCAGCTTCAAACAGATATATAAATTATCAAGTTACTTTGAAGATTCTTATTCAACATTCACAAACAAGGGAATAAAACAATTGATTCAAGTGGAGATTTTATGAAAAAATATATCAAATTTATTTGTTTAACTATCTTAGGCTCAACTGTTCTAACCAGTTGTGATATGTTTGCCAAACCCAACACCAACGTTTCTATCGATTTAACTTTCAATGGAAATGTCAGATCTTTTTATGATATTTATAACTATCAAGAAGATTATGAAACTACTTCAAACACTTTAGTTTTAGACAAAACTAGTCCTATAAACCCTTTTGGCACATTTTTTAGTAACAACAAACTTTATTTATTCAAATATGACGAGAATGGAAATGTTGTTAATTTTGAAAAGACAAGTTCGGATGTTTCTAAAGTTCAATCCAGTTACACCCAAACTATATTTAACTATCACGTTTTATTTGATAGGCACTATTTTTACAGAAATGCAGAAACTCAAAAAACTGAAAATTTGACAATAGATGATATGATCGTCAATTTGAAAGTTTTAAACACAAAAATTACCCCTTACGGAGAAACTGGAGAATTCATCCAAATTGATCCTGTTTTGTATCAAGGTATAAAGGATGGTTACGAATTCACTATAAATTCTGAGAACAACTTTTCAATTTTCATAGGAAATTTAGCCGATATCAATGATGCGATGATCGATAAGGCAAAATCTGTAAGTCTCAATGGTGAGTATGTTGAAAAAGAAATTGAAGGTTCAACAAATACAACTTATGTCAATGTCCCATCCCCTTACCAGTATTTAGCCTACACCAATAATAGGTACTTTTATAAAAAAGCGGATGAAGCAGAACTTAATAAAGCTTTAATTTGCACTCCAAGTTTAGATGAACTTCTAACTGCAGAAAATGAGAATAAACCACTTATCGAATTTGATGATAAAACATACTCAATACGCATAAATAACACCAAAAGATGCCAAGAAGCATCAGGAACTTTGAACATATCTTTATCCGGTTTAGGAAAAGGCTTAGCCATTGAAAAATTTGTCGATGACAATTCAGAATATGTATTTCTTTTAAATGGTGGTTCAAGTTCAATCAAAACTAACAATACAAAAATCGACTCTCCTTGGAATATAGCTTTCACAAATCCATTATCGAAGGAACTTATTTCAAATGGACTTGTTGATTCTGATCATTCATCAAAAGTAATTACATTTTCAAATTCATATGAAGTTATCAGAAAAATAGGTTCTGAATTTAACTTATCAACATCAGGATATTATGAAAACTACTACTACATCCCTCTTGATGAAAATAATAACGAGGTGGATTTTTCAAATTTTGATGAATACATCGCAAAAGGAAAATTGACTGATGAGGAATTAGAAAAATTCAATAACTTATTCTCACAGATTAAAAACGTCAAAAGAGTCAACCATATAATAAATCCAAATACTGGGGAATCAAATGAGTTTTTCGATTTCGTTTCAGTTTTCAATAATAATTCGGAATTAGGTGATATGTACACAACCGCTTTGATGAATACAAATTCCATCCAAGAAGCAGAAGCACTGAAAGAAAAGCTTGATAAAATTTACAATCAAAATAGCGAAGTAATATACAGTTACAAACAATATTCAAATTCATCAAATAAACTTCAAGTTATCTTACCAGAACTATTTTATAGTCAAGCGGACAATTATTATGCTCCATCAAACATATATAAAAAATGGTCGAGTATCGCCGATGGTAATTTAGATTTAAAACAAATTTATAAAATCTCAAATAGCATATATGATGATTTTTATTTATCAAATAATACTAACAATGAAGTTAAAAACATCTCTGAACTTCTAAAACTTAATTAAATTAAAAATTGATTCTTTTAACATAATTTTCATTGTGATTTGAAAGTTATTTTTCTATGCGCGTTTTGCACAAATTTTTGCAATTTTAAATTGAAATACGCAAAAAATAATCATACTTTTCCATATTTTCAATCAAAAAAATATTTTTTTATTAATCAAAGATAAATTTGATGACTAAATCAAAAACAAGTCTTATAATTTAATTGTTAATAAGGAGGACATTTTAAATGTCAATTAAACTTGCTATTAATGGCTTTGGTCGTATCGGAAGATTAGCCTTCCGTAGAGCCTACGATGAAAACGATTTTGAAGTCGTCGCCATCAACGATCTTTCCAGTGCTGCAAACTTAGCTTATTTGCTTAAGTATGATTCAGCTCAAGGTCCATGGAGAGTCAATGACATCTCTTATGAAGATGATGAAACTGGTGCAACAAAAGGTTCAATTATCTTCAGAACAAAAAATGGTGAAAGAAAGATTCCAGTTATCGGACAAAAAGATCCTCATGACTTACATTGGGGTGAGTATGGTGTCGACATCGTTTTAGAGTGTACAGGTCGTTTCAAAGGTCAATCTGATGCTATCGTTCACGTTGAAAACGGTGCAAAAGGTGTCGTTATCTCTGCTCCAGCAGATAAAGAAACACGCACATTTGTCTACGGTGTTAACCACAATGAATTAACACCTGAAATGAAGGTTATCTCCGGTGCTTCTTGTACAACAAACTGCTTAGCTCCAGTTTTAAAAGTTTTGGAAGAGAAATGGGGTATCGTTTCCGGTTTCATGACCACAGTCCACGCATATACAAATGATCAAACATCATTGGATTTAGTCAAGGAGAAAGACTTCCGCCGTGGTAGAGCTTGTGCTCAAAACATCGTTCCAAGCTCAACAGGTGCTGCTAAAGCTATCAACTTAGTCATTCCATCATTGAAGGGTAGAATGCAAGGTGGTGCTATCCGTGTTCCTGTTTTGGATGGTTCATTAGTTGATTTATCCTTAGTTTTGAAACACAAAGTTAAAGATGATGATGCAGAAAGAATCAACGATGCAATGTTGAGAGCTTCCAGAGGTTCATTGAGAGGTGTTTTAGGTTACACAGATGAACCAATCGTCTCAAGAGATATCATCGGTCGTACTGAAGGTAGTATTTTTGATGCTACACAAACTCGTGTCTTCACCGCACCAGATGGCATCCAATTAGTCAAAGTTGTTTCATGGTATGACAACGAATATTCATATACCTGCCAATACATCCGTTTGGCCCGTGAATATGCTCGTGTCTTAGGTTGCGAAGAGTAATTTATTGAAAACTTCATATTGAAAAAACATGGGGCTATATAGCCCCATTTATTCAATATTAGGAATTAGAAAGGAATTAATCTTAGATGAAAAATCATGTTAAAAATTTACAAACTTTTGCAGTGAAAGGTAAAACCGTTTTTGTCAGAGTTGATTTTAACGTTCCATTTGCAAAAGATGGTTCAATTTCCGATGATAATAGAATTGTTCAAGCATTACCTACTATCATCGAATTGATCAGAAAACAAGCAAGAATCGTTTTGTTCTCCCACTTAGGTAAAATTGATTATAAGAAGACCCCTGAGGAGATTGAAAAAGCAAAAGCTAAAAACGATATGCACAAAGTCTATTTAAGACTCAAGGAACTTCTTCCTAGTGCTTTACCTGCTGGTTATCCTGAAACTGAAGTTAAGTTTGTCAACGCAACTCGCGGTGAAGAACTTAAAAATGCAGTTGAAGAACTTAAAAATGGTGAAGTTTTACTTATGCAAAACACCCGATATGAAAAAGGTGAATCTAAAAATGATCCAGAGCTCAGCAGAGAATGGGCTGAACTTGCTGATGCATATGTAATGGATGCATTCGGTAGTGCTCACAGAGCTCACGCCTCAACATACGGTGTTCCAGAAATTTTGAATGCTGAGAATAAACCAACAGCTATCGGTTACTTAGTTGCTAAAGAAGTCGAAAGCTTGGGTGTTTGTGTCAATCCCGACAAACATCCTTACATCGCTGTTTTAGGTGGTTTTAAAGTTTCCGATAAAATCAAAGTTATTGAATCATTACTCAAGAAATGTGATAAGATTTTGATTTGCGGTGCTATGGCCTACACTTTCTTACGTGCTCTTGGTCACAAAACAGGTATTTCACCAGTTGAAGAAGATCAATTAGACTATGCTAAGAGAACATATGAAGAAGCCGCTGGTAAGATTTTATTACCAGTTGACTGTGTAATTGCCGATTCATTCGATAATCCAACCGATATTAAAGTTGTCCATTCTCAAGAAATCCCAGATGGTTACGAAGGTATGGATATCGGTCCAGACACCTGCAAACTTTATGCCGATGAAATATTAAAAGCTAAGATTGTCTTCTGGAATGGTCCATGTGGTGTTTTTGAAAAAGAACAATTCCAAACTGGAACTAAAGCAGTTATGGAAGCCTGCACTCAATCAGAAGCTTTCACAGTTATCGGTGGTGGTGACTCTGCAGCAGCAGCCAAAGAGTTCAACTACGCTGATAAATTCAGCCACGTATCAACCGGTGGTGGAGCATCTCTTGAATTGATTGAAAATGATGGTCATTTACCAGGTGTTGATATCATTCAAGACATCTAAGGATAGATAAAATGCGAAAAAAGATAATGCTTGGCAATTGGAAGATGAATCATACCATCACAACTGCCCGCGAGTTTGTTGAAACTTTGGATGATACAATTAAGTTAGCAGATAGAAAAAATATTGTAATCGGAGTTTGCCCAACATATCTTTGTTTGAATACTGTTCGTAGAAGAACACCTTTTAGTTTTGTTGTTGGGGCTCAAGATGTTCACTATCTTGAAAGCGGTGCTTTCACTGGTTCAATCTCTATACCGATGTTGAAAGAAGTTGGAATCGATTGGTGCTTAGTTGGCCACTCTGAAAGAAGAATGTATCAAGGTGAAACAAATGAACTTTGTAACAAAAAAATACACGCACTTGTTAACAATGAGATGACTTGTGTTTATTGTGTTGGTGAAACTTTAGAACAGTATGAGCAAGGTATAACTAAAGACGTTGTTAAAAACCAAGTCGTTGAAGGTTTGAAAGATGTTCAAGCTGAAAGACTAAAATACCTTGTTATAGCGTATGAACCTGTTTGGTCTATCGGAACTGGCAAAAATGCAAGTAAAGAAATTGCTGAAGATGTTTGCAAATTCATCCGTGATACACTTTGTGAGTTGTACAATTCTGAAGTTGCTGAATCAATTTCAATTTTATACGGCGGAAGTGTTAAACCAAATAACATTCATGAATATATGACAATGGCAGATATTGATGGTGCTTTAGTTGGTGGTGCAAGCTTGAAAACCGATTCATTCAAAGAATTGATAGAAAATTTCTAAAAACATCTTATATTTATTCAATAAGCAGCTGAAAATTCAGCTGTTTTTTAATGACAAAAATATTTCAGAAAAGTTTTAGGAATTAAAAGGAGTTTTTGAATGGAAGGTTGATGGAGAAGGGGAGGGGAGGGGGAGGAGAAGGTTTTTAGTGTAAACCACTATCTCTTCCGGTCTCGTTCTCATATGTGCTCCAGTAGCGGATATCAAAATCAGTGAGTGTGCAGGTGGTTTCTCCAGGAACTAAAATGATTTCAGATTTTGGAATTATAAATGTTCTATTATTTAATTCTTCATTTTGAATAGTACTATTAAATAAGCTAAATAATCTTTCATTTTCTTTTAAAGATGTTGAGATGATATACCTTTCTTTAGATGAATAACCTCCAAAATTTCTGTTGGGTAAATGTTCTAATTTTTGCATATTCATATAAAAATTGTTTTGAACAGTATCATATGTTAAAAAATTTCCTCCAATATTTTGATTAATTTGTGGAAAATTCAAATATAAATTATTAATCCTACCCAGTGTAACAAGACTAAATCTATCATATATTTCATTTACGTTAGGTGCGTTGATGTAAATATTTTCATTAAAATTATCAACGTAATAACTATCATAGTTTGTGTTAAAAAAGAATGAATATTGAATAGAAGTGGAATAAAATGAGTCTATTCTTATATTTTTAATGTTTAAAAATTTTTCATTATTACGATATACCACCATTGGACTACTTGTAGTATTAAATAATCTTCCATCAAAACCAGTGCTAAAAGTTAAAAGATAATTTGATGTTCCTTCTATAGCATTTAAATTATTAGGCAATATTTCAAAACTTTTCAAATAATTTAATTCAAAAGCATCTTTATAATACACATTGTAATAAAGATCATGTAGCTTATCTCCATAATATTCATCATATTCAAATTGTGGAGATATTAATTGACATGCACTCCATCCACCTAGTAATGCTCCTAACGAAACGATAGGGAAGCCGCGCATCGACGGGTAGCGGAGCTCCGAGTGGTACAAAAATAATAATTAAATATCAACTTTATTGTAATGGTTAGAAGTTGGTTGTGGGGGATTGGAGTGAAGTTTAAAGGGGTTTTATGTAATAGGTGATAGGGAGTAAGGAATGTTTTTGAATGGAAGGTTGAGGGAGAGGGGTGGGGAGGGGGAGTTATCGAAGATTACTGCCTTCTAATAAACCAATA
>CALVKB010000040.1 GCA_944332485.1 uncultured Bacilli bacterium
TTTCATTTTCTTTTCTCCTCACACTTATATTTTAATTTTTTGAAGTGTGTGGTATAAAAAAGTGTTACCTAATCAATTAATATATTTATTTAATAAAACTAATCTCAGCTGAATAAGATGAATAGCTTAACTCAAACACAATTTTGATGTAATCATTTTGTATTTCCAATTGATTTTCATTTTGATTTTCATTAACTTGATTAACACTATAATTCAAATTTTCAGCGTTTTCATAAATCGTTGGAAAAACGACGCTTGAATCAAAATCCTCTTTTTTTGTAAATTTGATTTTAAATGTATCATTAGATTTATTGTAATTTGTTGAATAAGATGCAAATTCATCAACTTCCAATATTGAATAATCAAATTTTCCAATATAATCTTCTCTATCTGTTACTAAATATGTGTAGTTAATAAAATTAACATCAATTCTATCGGTGATAAGACCATTACTCATCGGTTCCAAACTGAAATAATAATTTAATCGATTAGTACCAAAAGAAACCTTTAATTTATAATCAAAAGAAACATATTCGTTTTTATACACACTCTTGATGAATGTTGGTGTTAAAAACATGTTTTTTAATTCGTCAACGATAGAATCATCGCCGTTTAGTATGTCGATATAGAAGTTATCAAATTCATATTGATCTTTGTCGCTATTTACCTCATGAAAATAGAAATATTTGTATCCTGCTATTTCAGGAAATGGAATATCGTAATCAATATTGTACTTTTGCTTAACTTTTTCAATCTCCTGCGTTGGAAAAGTTTCATCTCCTTGTAATTTTAAATTAAAAGAATATGAACAAATACCACATGTGATTGCAAAAATTGCTGCAAAAGACATATCTACAATAGGAAGAATAACACCTTTTTTCTTCTTGTATTTATCTTTATATTTGATACCTGAAATTAAGAAATAAACACTTATGCTTATCACCGCAAAATAGATCATGATACCGACAATATCTAAGAAAGCACCAGTTATAAGTTCTGTTATATGATCATAACTATCGTAATTTTCAATTGGTGTTCCATAAACAGTGAGTAATTCTATAGTTGCAGCTAAACACATAGCAACAGGGACTAATCCCCAGATAAATAAAATTACAGATACAATTGTTGAACCTCTTGCAGCAACATTAACTGGTTTTTTAGCGTTGACTTCTTCAATAACAGGGATTGCATATTCAACTGTTGGATAAGCTTGATTCACAGTTAGTTCATATAGATCATCTATTGTTCTTTTTTCTAGAAAAGATTTTGGTATATTGTATTCTTTATCAAGCGATTTGTATGCTTTCAAAACTTGTTTAAAACCTGATTTTGAAAATAGCTCAATTTCAAAATTTGGGTATTTTTCATTAGTGTAAATATGTCTTAAATTAGAAAACTCCTTTTTTGTGAAAGATTTCAATCTGATACGTCTTAAAATTAAACTTATTAAACTCGATATGGAATAAACAAGAAGAGTTAACACCAAAGGAACTCCACCAGACATCGCTCCAACACCAGCAAACATTCCAAAAATAACACCAAAACTTTGTTCAAACATATTTTGTGAAACTGGAAAGATACATATCATATACACAAGACATCCGATAACTGCACCTATTGGTAAACAGCCAAACGCAATAACAGTCTTTTTTGGAAAACGTATTCCACGGATATTTTTTACAACTCTCTTGTCTTCAAAATATGTCTTTTTCAAAAGATCTTTTGCATAGATATTGGTCTTTGTTTTCAAACTTATAACTTCATTTTGATTGAAGATAAATCTTCTTAAAGTTAAATCAAAATCGTAATTGCTCAAGCCGTGACTTGAAAATTGTCCTTCTTTTACAATCTCTGTACCCCAAGGAGCTATGTTGTACTTTGCTAAACTGTTGATAACTTTAGCAAATGGAATTAAGAAAATTGTGCAATAAAGAAAGATTGAATAAATCTTATATATTATGAAACTAGCAAAACCACCAAAGAACAAGTTCAAAAAATTCAAACCTGCTTTCTTTCTGAATCTTGTAACAACAACTTTTCCAAATGGTTTTATAACATAGGGAACTATCTTGAAATACTTTATTCCTAACGGAATACCAACCAAAGTTATACACAAAAATATTCCCATCGTGATTTGGCCAAACAGCATCACACATCCACCACAAATCCACCATAGGATGTTGAAAATTAGATTAGTTGATTTTTTCATAATTTCATCTCCATACTAATATTGATTTATTAGAATTATACCCCCCCCCCAATTTTTTTCAACTTTGTTCAAGGCAAAGTAATTTATTACTTTTCAAAATGTCTTTTTGAGGTCAAATTTTTCAAAGTAGTATTCTTGAAATCAATAAGTTTCATCTTTTTTACAAAAATGAGATAAAATTAAAAATCAATTTATTTTCGAAGCTTTATTTAAAAAACAATTTAATTATTCAAACAAAAAATGTCCCAACTTACTTGAGACATTTGTTATTTTGATGTGTTTAGTATAACTTTTTGTTACCAATGTAAACGAAAAGAAATTAGCTTGTAATAACACCAATATGCAAGTAGCAAATTCTTAAATTTTATATTAACTTCAATACTTCTTCAATATCAACTTCAATGCTACTTCAATGAAGTATTGAAGTACTTCAATGATGCTTAAATACCTTAAACGGTAAAAGTTCAACTTGTTTTTACTATTTCAGTATTAGTTTTATATTTTCGCGTGTTATTTTCTTCAATAACAAGTAAGAAATTTTGATCTACTAATCTTTGAAGAATATTTTTTCTAAAGTAACTTGAGTCAGAAATAGATAAATATGTAGAAATCTCTTTACTCGATTTGTAAGAAACATAACAAAAAGACAATATATCTAAATCGTGTTTAGATATTTGATCAATAGGTTTGAGCAATTGTAACGATTCTAAATTTACATTAACACCACCTTGATATGTTAAATCAGGCAAAACAATACAAAATTGGTTGTTTTTAGAAAATATAAATGGTCGATGACTAATATCAACATTTTCATAATCTTTAGCTATTTTTTCTAAGCCAGTTCCTTTTGCTTCCATAACCTTACATAAAACAAAAATATCACATATCAATGAATTTCTTCTTCTAGAAATAAATGAGTTTAAATTATATGTTATTGGTAAGTCATCACCTTTATAAAATTTCCCTGGAGTTGAAACAACTAATCTATCTTTAAATAAATCAACATAAATTGCGCTGTTATCAATTAGATAATCTCTATGAGCTAAAGAATTAATTAAAGCTTCTAATAAACTTCTTTTTGGAAATGAATCTATATCGATCCTGTTTCTTTCGGTTTTAATAAATCCTTTATTCATTCTTTGATTTATAAATGAGTACATGAACTCTAGACAATCTAAAATATTTCCGCTAAAAGAGTTTGATGCAACAACAAAATCATCTCCTCTACTTATACCATTATAAACTGAACAAACTACTTTAGTTTTATCACTTTTATAATCATCTTTAAAAAGTAAAGATCCATTCCTTAAAACCATATTCTCATCAAAAAAATTGATCGAAGCTAAACTTTTTATTGTCAATTCTTCATTAGTATTTTCAAAATAATATTTTTTCAATTTTTTAAAAGAATCAAAATCAAACTTTTCATTTGAAAGTGAAACATCAAAAGCAGGCATTCTTGAATTAGCAACCATATCTAAATATTCTTCAATACTTGGAATCTGTGTATACCCATCCCTTCTAACAAAAACCATCGGCATAGAATTAAACTTCAAAATTACTGGTTTAGTTTCAGATTCATATATTTTAATTTTAATTATGTACTTTTTATTATCATTATCAATATACTCTAATACTTCAACATCAGTTTTAATATTAGTAATAAAATGTTGTGAAAGTTGAGTGTAAAAATATTGTTTTTCTTCATCTAATTTGTTTGCTTCATAACCACACAATTCATAAGATTTATCATCAACACCTAAAATTAAATCTCCACCTTTAGAGTTTGCAAAGGCATCAACAGTTTTCAACCAAGAAAAATTATCGTTTTTAGACAAACGAGATTTTAATTCATAGTACTTATTTTCAACCACAAAATCAGGTAATAAATTTTGTATCTTCATACTAACCTCCCTTGCAAAATAATTTTACTTCAATGTTACTTCAATATCAACTTCAATGCTACTTCAATGAAGTATTGAAGTACTTCAATGATAGTAAAATGTCTTAAAATCAGTAAATCTAAATTAGTTATAAAAAATGTATGATTAAGTTCTAAGATTTTTTGAAAATTAAGTTAATCATGTATTCTCTTTTTCTAAATTAAATTTTCGTTGTAAATAAAAGTAAAACTCACTATCATCAAAATTTTTTCTTTTCCCTTAATCTTAAATAATTATTTTTTCATCTTCTTTTCTCCTCGCACTTATATCTTTTTTTGAAGTGTGTGGTATAAAAAGTGTTACCTAATCAAAAAAATGTTCTATTACATATAAAAATATCCCAGCTGGAAGCTGGGATATTTAATTTTTTCAATATTTTAATTTTTAAATTTTATATTTTATTAGTTTCTTGCCTTAACAATCTCGTCTTGAACTGCTTTAGGAACTTCTTGGTAATGGTCGAATTCCATAACATAAATACCACGGCCTTGTGTCAAAGCACGTAAGTCAGAGATATAACCAAACATATTTGCTAATGGGACGTAAGCAGTGATGATGTTTGCATTACCTTTGGCTTCAGTATTTTCAATAGTACCACGTCTTGAGGAAATATCACCCATGACATTACCTAAATATTGATCAGGAGTGGTAATCTCACACTTGACGATAGGTTCAAGAATAACAGGATTACATTTCTTAGCAGCTTCTTTAAATGCGATACCAGCTGCTAATTTATATGCAGCTTCAGAGGAGTCAACATCGTGGTATGAACCGAAGAACAATGTGGCTTTGATGTCGATAGCAGGATAACCTGCAATCAAGCCTCTATCCATAGCTTCTTTCAAACCTTCGAATGATGGTTTGATGTATTCTCTTGGAATAGCACCACCTGTGATTGCATCAACAGTTTCAAAACCTTTACCAGGATTTGGTTCAAAACGGAAAACAACGTGACCATATTGACCGTGACCACCGGATTGTTTGATGTATTTACCTTCACACTCACCAACAGCTTTGATGGTTTCTCTATAAGCGACTTGTGGAGCACCAACTCTAACACTGACGCCGAACTCATCTTTCAAACGAGTGACGTAAACATCAAGTTGAAGTTCACCAACACCAGCGATGATAGATTGACCTGTTTCATTGTTAGTGTAGAAGTGGAATGTTGGATCTTCCTCTTGCAATTTAAGCAAAGCAGCAGTCATCTTATCTTGATCACCTTTACTTGCTGGCTCGATAGCTTCAGAAATAACAGGCTCAGAGAATTGAATTGATTCAAGAGTAACTGGATGATTCTCATCACATAAAGTATCACCAGTAGCGGTGTTTTTCAAACCGACAATAGCAGCAATTTCACCAGCTTTAACTTCTGGGACATCTTGTCTACTATTAGCGTTCATCAAAACTAATCTTGAAATACGTTCTTTTGTTCCTTTGGTATTATTCAAAACATATGAACCGGTTTTGATAGTACCAGAGTAAACTCTGAAGTATGTCAATTTACCAAATTGGTCGGTTGAAATTTTGAAAGCTAAAGCGACGAAAGGAGCTTTAGGATCTGAAGGACAAGCAACATCGTTACCGTTATCATCTTTACCAATTGTTGGTTTGATATCCAATGGTGATGGTAAATAATCTATAACAGCATCAAGTAATGGTTGAACACCAACGTGTTTGTAAGCAGAACCTGCACAAACTGGGAAGAAATCACCACCTATAGTTGCTTCTCTGATTGTCTTCTTAACTAAAGCGACATCTGGCTCTTCCAACTCAAGGACTTGTTCCATAATGGTGTCATTATATTCAGCAAGTGCCTCAAGAAGCTTCCAGTGATACTCTTCGGCTTTTTCTTTGTACTCAGAAGGAATTTCAACGATTTTTGGTTCTTCTTTTGGTGCTTTTGTCTTAGGATCGATTTCTGAACAGAACATCCAGGCTTTCATCTCAACTAAGTCAATAACACCACGAAGGTCTTTTTCTAAACCGATAGGATATTGAACAGCAACACCCTTTGCACCGAGCTTCTCTTTGATTGTTCTAACTGACATCTCAAAATCAGCACCGATAGCATCAAGTTTATTGACAAAAACTACTCTTGGAACACCATATTTAGTAGCTTGTCTCCAAACTGTTTCAGTTTGAGGTTCAACACCATTTTTACCATCAAGAACAGTAACAGCACCATCCAAAACTCTCAATGAACGTTCAACTTCAGCGGTGAAGTCAACGTGTCCCGGAGTATCGATAATGTTGATTCTGTTGGTTTGACCATCTTTGTTCCACAAACATGTTGTTGCAGCGGAGTGAATGGTGATACCTCTCTCTTGTTCTTGTTTATCAAAATCCATTGTAGCGGAACCATCATGTGTCTCACCGATTTTGTGTGTTTTACCTGTGTAGAACAAAACACGTTCAGTAGTTGTGGTTTTACCCGCATCAATGTGAGCCATAATACCGATATTTCTAACTTTATCGATAGCTATGCGCTCATATTTGGAGAGTTCTTCATTAATATCTGCCATAAAACCCTCCTTTATTAATAACGGTTATGAGCAAAGGCCTTATTAGCATCTGCACTCTTATGTGTGTCTTCTCTTTTCTTAACAGAACCACCGATACCATTTGCAGCATCGATAATTTCGTTTGCTAATTTATCTTCCATTGTCTTCTCGTGTCTTAAACGAGCATAATTAACTAACCATCTTAAACCTAAAGTAACTTTTCTATCAACAGAAACTTCAACTGGAACTTGAATGTTAGCAGCACCTAATCTACGGGCTTTAAGTTCCATTTCAGGCATGATGTGTTCCAAAGCTAAATTGAATACATTCATTGCAGGTTGATTTGTTTTTGCTTCAATCTTTTCAAAAGCTGTGTAAAGAATGGTTTGAGCTGTACCTTTTTTACCATCTTTCATAATTCTATTGATCAAACGTGTGACCAATTTGGAATTGTAAATTGGATCTGGTAAAACATCGGTCTTTTTATAACTACCTTTTTTTCTTGGCATGACTTAACCCTCCTATTATTTCTTCTGAATTTCGCCGTTTTTCTTAGTACCGTATTTGGATCTTCCTTGTTTACGATCTTTAACGCCGAAACACTCTAAACCACCACGAATGATGTGATAACGAACACCTGGAAGGTCTCTAACTCTTCCACCTCTGATCAAAACAACTTTGTGTTCTTGTAAGTTGTGATCAATACCGCCGATATAAGCTGTAACTTCGTAACCGTTTGATAAACGAACACGAGCATACTTACGTAAAGCAGAGTTAGGTTTTTTAGGGGTCATTGTACCAACACGGGTACAAACACCTCTTTTTTGTGGAGATGAAATATCTTTCATCTTCTTATTTAAAGAGTCCCATCTTTTTCCTAATGCAGGAGCTTTACTTTTTACAGCGACATTGCGTCTTTCATGACGAACCAATTGATTAATTGTAGGCATGTAATCTTTCCTCCTAATGCACTATCCACGATACCGGGCGTTTATTAATATTTCCATAAAAATAAACGAACCCTAAAAGTCCGCAGTGATTAAAGTTTAACACAATAAAAAAATTGAAGCAATATATTTTTAAATTAATTTTTTAATACGTTTTGTAAGCAAAATTGAACAAATTTTTCTAATTTTAAAGAGGAACTCAAACAACAGAGAATAAAGGATTAATAATAATTAGTAAAGTAAGTTATTTTCAACCTTAAAGATTCAACTGTTATTTATCATATTTAATGCAAAACTAAGCACTTAAAAATTTTTTAAAATGATAATGCTGTTTTTTGACTTCAA
>CALVKB010000041.1 GCA_944332485.1 uncultured Bacilli bacterium
TAGACAAAATTTTACCTATAATTTATTCTAATAGTGTGTTGTGCCGTTTACCTCTTTTGGGGTATAGTGCACATCGAGGGGTAGCGGCCAAATTATTAACATAGAACTATTGGTACAATAATGACAAATATTAATCATCAAAAACTAGATGATATGCAATTCTTCTTGGATCACAATCATTTTGTACATTGATAAAACACACTTTTTGAAAATTGAATTTTTCGAAAAGTTTTTGCATATAAATATTTTTTTCATGAGTATCAGCACGAATATTGTTTAATTTGTTTCTTTTGACGATACCTATACAATTTTCAATTATAAAACTAGCAATACCTTTGTGATAATATTCTTTTTTAACAGCTAACCTATGAATAGTTGCATATTTTTCATCGTTTAAAAATTCACCATCAAAAGTGATGAAATAATTTGGATCATCTCCGAAAATTAAAGTGAAACAACCAACTATATGTAAGCCATAAAAAACAACGTAAAGACTTTCACATTCTAAATCTGACTTAATTGTTTCAATATTAGGATAATTGTTTTGCCATTGTGTCTTTGTTAAATTTTTCAGCAATTGTTGTGCATCGTGATAAATTTTTAACAGATCTTCTGCATCATCAATTGAAGCTTTACGAACAAAAAACTTTTTAGAAAGCCCATTGTCCATCTTTGAAAATTTGAATTTCTTTATTATCTTTGGTGTAACCAACAATATTCATATCTTTGCTACCTATCATAAAATCGACATGGATCATCGATTTATTGACACCAACTTTACTGATTTCTTCGCTTGTCATATTCTCATAATTTTTAACCAAGTTTGAAAAACCTCTTCCAAATGCCAAGTGGCAACTTGCATTTTCATCATAAAGAGTATTGTAAAAAAGAATATTAGTCAGATTGATAGGTGAATCATAAGGAACCAAAGCTACCTCACCCAAGTAACTAGCACCTTCATCTATCGATATTAAATCACGCAAATGTTGCTCACCAAAATCAGACTCTATTTTCACTGCTTTACCATTTTCAAACTTGACAGAGAAACTTTCTATTACGACACCTCGGCATGATAATGGTTTTGTAGAATACACAACACCTTCTGCTTTACCACGAATTGGAGTGGTGAAACATTCTTCAGAAGGAATGTTTGGTGAGAACAAAATATTTGAGCCTAAAGTTCCTTCTCCACCTGCTTCCCATTTAATTTGATCTGAAAGCCAAACAGTGAAATCTGTTCCGTTACTAGATGTATAATGCAAACGATCTAATTTCATAGAATTCAGTTTCTCAACTCTCGATTTAAGATCTTCCTCATGTTTGGTCCATGCAGCAATTGGATCATCATTATAAGCATGGCTTGTTTTTAAAATTGCTTCCCATAAAGCTTCGATTGCTTTATTTTTCGGCAATTTAGGAAAAACTTTTTTCGCCCATCTTGCGGAAGGAACACCAGCGATAACCCACTGATAACGAGAATCCATCTTATCTCTATATTCTTTAATATAAGGGAAAATAAGTTGGCTAACTTGGGTCTGTTTTTCAGGTTTAATTTTAAGCATACCATCTGGATCATCACTTACTAAGTGAATCATACATGGTAAGGTTTCAACTAAACTTTCATATTTTTTCAAATACCACTCTGGCAATGTTGATAACGTTTTAACACTTTCATGTTTGTATTTTAAGACTGTTGTGTTAATGTTATTCCATTCAACTCTAACATCTTTTGCTCCGCGTTTGTAGCATTGTTCAACCACCAAGTTGGTGAATGATGCAATATCAGTTGAACTGTTGATAACAACAGATTGTCCTTTTTGAACATTAGCACCTAATTGAACTATCAATTTTGCATAATTAACAAGATAACTTTTTTTCATAGAAAATACCTCTTTGAAAATAATTATATATCTTTATTTTCAATTGTTATCTTATTTAATCTTGATGAATAATTAAAACCATTTAAAATAATTTTATTATTAATCCTTATAAATATACATCTCTTCCAATGCTTTTCTTGGACGAGGTTCAACATACTCATTTGGATAACCAACTGGTAAAGCTGTCTCAAGTCTGTACTCTTGTTTATTTATATGTTGTAAAACGATATCTTCTTTATTTGCGATATTTCTATTCCAGCATGTTGATAAACCTAAATTTGTAATTTCCAAACACATGTTTTCAATTAAACAGCCAAGTGAGATTACATCATTGAAAGATTCATATCCTTCTTTGGTAGTCAAAATTAAGATCAAAACAGAACATTCTTTAAACATCCTTGCTGTTGGATTCTGCTCTAATGTTTGGTCTTTTTCTAGAAGTTTGGAAACTAAGGCATCTTTGTTTTTTCCTTTTATAGTAGCGAAGAACCAAGGTTGACGATTTCTTGCCGATTGACTTAAACGGCCGACTTCCAATATCTTCATAATCTGTTCATCACTAACTTGTTTCTGAGTATATTTTCTAATGCTATGTCTTTGTTTTATCAAGTGTTCAAATTCCATATTATTTACCTCGGAAATATTATATAAATAAAAAAATGGCTTTGGTGGGACTCGGACCCACACACCCTCACGGGCAATAGATTTTGAGTCTATCGCGTCTACCAATTACGCCACAAAGCCATATGCAATAATTAAAGCAAATAACTTGATAGTTTTCAACTATTTTATTCACTTATTCAAAACAAATTTTCTTATATGAAGAAAAAGAAAAGCGTTGGAGGGAAATTAAGAAAGGAGGACCTCCAGCGCTCTGTAAATCAAACGATTTACATATATATAATTATCACTTTTACTCAAAAATTACAAGTCTTACAAAAATGTAAAAAAATTTAATAAAAAATATATTATATTTCACGTGAAATATTAAAATAAACCTAGAATACGCACTTTTTTTAAAAACACAACTTATATTTCTTAAAAGTTGTTTTCTAAGCACTTAAAATTTCAACTATCCTCTTTGTGTTTTAAAACAAGCATCTTAAAAATCTTAATCATACTTAAAAACTCTAAATCAATTTATAAGTTGTTTTTTTATATGTCTGATCATTTTTTTGTACTTTTTTATCTTCTATATTTTATTTTTTAATAAAATAAATATTTTGTATAATTTAATAGGCACACAATTTTGGAGATCATAAATGGAAATTTTGTCGCGTGTTAGTAAATACCATGAACTTAGGAAAAAAATTGAGAACATGGATTTATACTCATATTACGAAAAAATCGATGATCAGCCAAAACAAAATGATGAATTAACTAATGTCCCATTATTCAATTACGATCATATAAAGAAGAACACTCTCTCTATTTCTGTAAATGAATTATTGGAACAAAAATCAAATAATAGTGAAGCCCAAATGTTCAAAACTGAACTGGTCAAAAAGAAAGCGAAAAAGGTCAAAAAGCAGATTGACACCAAAAAATTACTCCTTTGGCTTTTGATAGGTGGTCTTTGTTTAGTTTTGGTAATATTGATTATTGTAATAATCGCAATGATAAATTAGGAGCAAAACTATGACTGAGAAAATCGAAACCAATAACAGAATAATCTCCATCGCAATTGATGGACCTTCTGCAGCTGGAAAATCAACACTTGCTAAAAAAATCGCAAAGTATCTTAACTACACATACATCGATACAGGTGCTATGTACCGCTGTGTCGCTTTGAACGCCAAACAAAATAACATCGATTTTCAAGACCAAGAAAATGTCATCAAGCTCCTTGATAATATAGATATACGCCTTGACAATGGAAAAGTCTTCTTAAATAACGTTGAAGTTACAAACACCATAAGAACTAACGAACTGTCGATGGGTGCATCTCTTGTTTCGCAATATCATGATGTTCGATTGAAAATGGTAAGTCTGCAGCAGAAGATGGCTCAAACTCAGAATGTTGTTATGGATGGTAGGGATATCGGCACTTATGTCTTACCAAAAGCCGATGTCAAAATATTTTTGATTGCTAATGTCCATCAACGTGCTGATAGAAGATACAAGGAAAATCTTGAAAGAAACATCGAATCTGATAAAGAGAATATCCTTCAAGATCTTATTAAAAGAGATTATCAAGATGTTCATCGTGATTTTGCTCCACTTAAAAAAGCGGATGATGCAATTGAAGTTGATACTTCAAATCTCAGTATCGAAGAAACATTTAAAACTGTATTAAATATAATATTAAATAAAATTTCTAAATAATTATTTATATTTTTTAATTATTAAAATTAGAAAGGAGGATTTTTATGTCAACACGTGGTAAAGTATGTTTAGTCGGTGAACCAAGCAGTGGAAAATCCACCCTTTTTAATAGAATTATCGGACAAAGAAAATCTATAATTTCCGATGAATTCGGTATTACACGTGATAGAATTTACTCCAAAGCATCTTGGTGTGGTGAAGAATTCACTCTTATTGATACCGGTGGAATCGGTATTGAAAATCTCCCATTTATGGAGGAGGTAAAAGCTCAGGTTGAATTAGCCATCGATGAAGCAGATGTCATTGTTTTTGTTGTCGACGGTAATAGAGGAATAACAAAATCCGATCTATTGATTTCCAAAATGCTATATAAAGTCAAACATAAAGTCATAGTCTGTTGTAATAAAATCGATGATTATGTCCATATAGACAAATCATATGAATTTTACAATCTTGGTTTAGGTGATGTTTTTTCAATAAGTGCCGCACACGGAATCGGAGTTGGAGATCTTTTAGATGAGATACTTAAAAGGCTCCCACAAAAACAAACAAAACAGATTGAAAAAAGCATCAAGTTCACTTTGATAGGTCGGCCGAATGTTGGAAAATCAAGTTTGACCAACGCAATATTAGGAAACAACCGCTGTATCGCAAGTAACGTTGAAGGTACAACCCGTGATGCGATAGATACAACATTCAAAAAAGACGGCATTTACTACACCATTGTTGATACTGCCGGATTGAAAAAAAGAGGTAAAATCTATGAAGCTGTTGACAAATATGCAGCTTTAAGATGCCTTGATGCTATTGAAGATTCCGATATCGTACTTTGTTTAATAGAAGGCAACACTGGTTTAATAGACCAAGATAAACATATCATAGGTTATGCAATAGAACAGAACAAACCGATAATTATAATAGTCAATAAATGGGATTTACATGAGCATTCTCAAGATGCACAGGACAAATTTAAACAATATTTAAAAGCCGAATTAGTGTATTTAGATTATGCTCCTATCGTTTTCACTTCAGCCACTGAAAAACCGAATATCAATAAAATTTTTGAAGCGATTGATGCTTGCTATCAAGATAGTTCAAAACAAGTCCCAGTTTCTTTACTTATTGATGTTTTAAACAAAGCTCAAATGAGAAACCCATCTCCAAGTTTCAACGGTGGACGCTTGAAAATAACTTACGCCATACAAACTCAAAATTTTCCACCAACTTTCAATTTGTATGTCAACAATCCTGATTTCATGCATTTCTCATATAAAAGATATCTTGAAAATACCATAAGAGAGTCCTTTGGTATAATAAATTCACCTATCAAAATTAATCTTAAAAGAAAATCCGAAAAAGGAGTTTATAAATAATGAAAGTATGTATTCTTGGTAATGGTAGCTGGGGAACAGCATTAGGTCAGTTATTAGTTGATAATAATAATGAGGTGATAATGTGGGGTATTGAGAAATGTCTCACTACTGAGATAAATACTAAACACACCAACACAACATACTTTCCAGAGTCTGTTATATTACCTGAAAAATTAATCTCAACTGACGACTTGAATTTAGCAGTTAAAGATGCAGATGCAATCGTTTTTGCTGTCCCTACAATAGCTATATCTGATGTTGCAAGTAAAGTTAATAAACTTCTCAATAAGAAAGTTTACATAATTAATGTCTCGAAAGGTTTCAATCCTATTGATGATAAAAGAATCTCTGAAACTTTGAGAAGTGTTTTAAATAGCAAATATATATACCCTATTGTTTCCTTGATAGGTCCTTCACACGCTGAGGAAGTTATATTAAGAAAATTGACACTTATAACATCCACATGCACCGATGAAAAAACAGCCCAAGTTATTCAAAAACTATTTTCCAATCAATATTTCAGAGTATATACAAACACTGATGAGATAGGTGCTGAATATGCCGCAGCTATTAAAAATACAATAGCTATCGCCGCTGGTTGTTTAGTTGGTTTAGGTTATGGAGATAATGCAAAAGCTGCACTTGTTACAAGAGGTTTAGCTGAGATGGCTCGATTGGGAATGAAAGTTGGTGGTCAACTAACCACATATGCTGGATTAACTGGTCTTGGCGATTTAATGGTTACTTGTAACTCAATTCATTCAAGAAACTTTATGGCAGGATATGAAATTGGTAAAACAAAAGATCCTAAAACATTTTTATTAAATAATAAAAAAACTGTCGAAGGAATTAGAACTTGTAAAGTTATACATGAGATAAGCGAAAAATTAAACGTTGAGATGCCTATTTGTGAGGGTGTTTATAAGGTTTTATATGAATATCAAGATCCTGAAACTGTCATTAATGAATTAATGCAAAGAGAACTTAAAAAGGAGTAATTAAAATGGAAGAATATATAAAATTTAAAGCGATAACTGGCATGCAAAAGGAAGATGAAGATTTCTTCTCTCAAATGTGCGCAGAAATAAATAAGATTTACAATCAATACAAAGATGATGATTTTTTTAAAAAAGCTTTTGAATTCTACGGAAATTCTTGGGTAGATTATTTTGAAGTTCTTTCTCAAAATGGACAATATTTCATCTCTAAATCTCTTCCATTTATGATTTATTCAACATGCTATATCGCTGTTGAACATAAGTACTTCGGTATTTTCCACAGTTTTTTCAGAATTTTTGTCGATATAATCGCTGAAAGTGAAGAGAAGAAAGTCATCATGCAAAAACTTGCAAATTTATATATTATGCAAGTTAAGAACTTGAATGATGATGAATTTTACGATGCTTGTATCAATGAACAAATTTTATTTGATGATTCTATCAATATTTCGACATGCTTTGCAGAAGCTGTAAATATCAAACTTAAAAGTGTTGAAACATTCATAAGATTCGTCGATTATGTATTTAAAAAAGAGAATCTCACAATGACTGAAAAATCAGTTGCTTTCAGAATTTTGGAACAATTGAAGAGAACATTAAAATACGAAAATACTATCAAATTAACACTTTATTACGGTGTAGATGAGGATAATAAACCAGTTTGTCATTATAAAGATTTGGATATAAGTTCCGTTCCAAGTTACGACATATTCTATTTTGCAGATTTATATCAACATTTGGAAACTTTAACTGATTTACAAAGATCAACGATGGTAAGTTTCTTCTTACTTTCTTATGTTTTACACATGAATAATTTCTATTTAAAACCTTTTATAAGAGAGAAGTTTGAAGATCAAACCCAAGAAGATAAAGCTAACAATAAATTATTCATACAAATTCATAAACTTCTTATGAGTCTGTTTTGCGAAAAAATGCCAAATGTTTTTAAAGAGAAATTTGAATACAGTTTAGATCCTGATATTGAAGAAACAATTAAAGACGATTTGGATTTATTCATTTTGGATGGTTCGATAAAATTGTATGATAATGATTTCACTTTAAACCAATCTAAGAATAAAAAAGAAACTGATGATAAACAATCAAAGAATTAATTGTTGATAACTTTCTTTTAAATAAAAATTATTTTCAAGTTTAAATATTATATTCATAAATATAAACCATTCTAACGCAAGTTACTTCCTTCTAATAAACCTATATCTAGGCCGGTTTCGTTCTCGTATTTGCTCCAATAGCGTACGTCAAAGTCTGAAAGTGAACAAACTTCTCCAGGCATAAATGTAGTCATACATGTTGCGTGTTT
>CALVKB010000042.1 GCA_944332485.1 uncultured Bacilli bacterium
TATGTTGTTCTTAAATGTGGAATTAATGATTTGTCGCTTTCGGAATTCGACCTCCGTTATTGGGACTTATGGCAAAACACCACCGGAAAAGACAGTGGTTTACACTAAAAACTTTCGCATAACCTCCTCCCCCTCTCCATCAACCTTCCCTTCAAAAACCCATTCCTCCCTCTCCTATCAACTATTACATAAACCCTTTATTTACACACTCAATCCCCCCCAACCAACTTCCTACCCACATAAAAAGTAATTGATAAAATAAAATTTAATTTTTGTTTCACTCAAAACATTAAAATTTCATGCGCGGCTTCCCTATTGTTTCTATTGGTAATATAACAGGAACATCAAGATTTGAATCATTTGTTGTTGTTCCGCAATTTGAAGTTGACGAGTATTATTGTGGAAAAGAGAATCGTTGTAAAGAATTTTATGAGAAGATGAATCCAGTTGCTAGTTCATTTTCATACATAAAATCTTTCAGTATTTATCCTAATAATGTAAATTTAACTGAAGGTGCAAGAAGTCTATGGGATGCATCTTTTGGTTTCTTAAATTCAGCTGATGATTACACAATTTATGAAAAATTGAGTAAAGTTAGAAACATTAGAGTCGATTCTTTTTATGCATATACAATAGGACGACATTTTTTTGAAGCTAATGATCAAGTAGAAAGAAAACTTGAATCATTATATATAAATGTTCCAAATGCAGTTAGTTTGGAAGGATGGTTTGCACTCGATTTCTTCTCAGATTTAACAAATTTATATATAAATGGCCCGAAAGTACATTCAACTGGAAGTGCATTTTTGTATTTAAAAAGAAATCTTCAAAATATAAAATTAAATACACCTAATTTGGTGACAGTAGGACGAGATGCTTATGCCTATTGGAATAATGAAATACCATTAAACATTTATACAGTGCAAGGTGAAGCAGAAAGTATTAGAATTATGGAAATGTTTGATATTGCCAAGGATAATATTGGTCAACACGAAGGTTCGAATGCAACTTTTGCCGCAAAATCTGAAACAATTTCAATTGAAGAATTCGACCTTCGTTACTGGGATCTATGGCAAAACGCAACGGGAAAAGACAGTGGTTTGCATTAAAATTAGTCGGTTTAATAATTATAAATAATAGAAAAAAACATAAATATAATACTGCCGACATTATTTGTAATTTTTTTATTAGAAAAACAAATAAAAAATTCTATATTTAAAATTTACTGACTAAAATTGCTTGTTTGCACATTTATAAACAAAAATATTTGAATTTGCATTTAGCAAATAAATACTTTTATGTTTTAATAAACTTCATGAAAAAGATTTTTAAGTACGCAACATTATTTTGTGTGACATTCACTCTCACATCTTGTTCTTCATCTTCAAATCAAACAAATACTAATTATTTAAACCAGATTGAAGATTACAAAACAACAAAGATAGATGGTAGGGAGTTTTTATCATACAATATAGACAGACGTTTCCCAAGTGAAACTGTGGGAAAATATGACAAAGAGGAATATCCATATAAAGGACATCCTAATACTGTTGATTACAGTTCTATTTATGAAGATAATTTGTCAGTGATGGAGTCTCAAAAGCAAAATTTAATCGAGAACAAACAACTTGCAAAATACGCGGGTTCTTACAAACTATACAATGGTGAAGAGATTCCAGATTCTACAAAAGCGGTAGATATGATTTTTTCATATGCTCCTACTGGCGAATTTAATGCTACAGGTTTATATGCCGCTCCTGGCGAAATTGTCGATGTTTATGTTCCTTATGAATATAAGGATAAACTTTTCAGTTTATCAGTTGATGGCAAAGGAAATATAGTTTATGAACCAAGGAATATCACTGTTGCAATTGGTCTTCAAGTGAGATCTGGTGGAAGCTTAAATTTTGGACAAGGTGTTAGTAATTCCAACACAATTCCAATTAGAAATTTACAGTATTCTGCAAGCGAAATATTCTCTTTCACAGATACTGTTGTTTTAGATAATCAAAGATATTTCCACGGCCTTATTGGTAGCCCTGTCGGTGGACCAATTTATGTTAAGAGTGACTTTGGCACATCTTTTGAAATGAGATTTATCGGTGCACTTGAATCATTTTATTTTGCAAATGGCGTAACAACAAACCAAGATTGGCAGGACCAAGTTAAAAGAGTCGGTTCACCATATGTGGATGTTGTAGCTGATCAAATTCGTTTAAGTGGACCAGCTTTAAGTGATATTAAAGAACTTACTAAGATGGAAGAGACAGCGTATTTTTGGAATAACGCTTCTAACTTATCGAACTATTTTTCCGGAAGAGGAACAGTTGTTCAAAGTTACGATTATTATGTAGCCGCTGGTGCTGCAGTTGCATTTGTCAATCAATGGTTTTCTCAAATGCCTGTTGATTGGTTTGCTGGAGCGTTGAATTATGATAACTTGATGAACAACGGAGCTTGGGGTGACTTGCATGAATTTAATCACCATCACGAATTTTTCGGAGATATGGCTACTTCTTTACAATCTGTCAACTGGGATTATTATGTTGGAGTTGAGATTGGAAATAATGTTTTGAACGGTATGGCCTACAGTTTGTACACAAATATCGCACAAAACAGAACTGATTCTTCAGCAGGTGGTGGTCTTGGTTGGTGGGAAACTAGTGCTGATCCTTATTCCACTTTGTATAAAGTTTATAAAAGTAGATTCAACGAAGATAAAACTACAGCTGTAGAGAACAATCTTAATATGTATTTAGCTATCTTCCATTCGATAGGTTTGGAATTTTTAAAGCAAACAAGAAGAGATTGGAGCATGGGTAGGTATGATCCTACATATATATACACAATGCTCACAAGAAAAACCGGACAAGACTTCTATTCATATTTGACAAACACACTCAATTGGGCCGGAAAATTGAATGAGGATAGTAAATCTTATATTCAAAATGATATTTGTAGTTTGACAACAGATGATAGTTATTCAAAACCATGTGAATATATTCCTTTTGTCTCCACTGCTAGCATATATACGATGGCTAATCAGAAAGTTACATCTTTGGAGGACTTTAAGGAAAATATAGCTAAGAACTTGAGTATAAATGGTACTTGGCCTGTTGATTTGACTGATGATGAGATACTTGAACAACAAAAACTTTCAACTGGATATTCAAACGCTGACCTTACATACAATGGAGCAAGTGGTGATTCTGGTATTCTTTATCAAGATAAGATAGATGCTGCAGCTTATAAGTTCAACCAAACTGGTAGACCTTATAAAGTCAGTGCAAATACAACAACAGAATTGAACTTTGAGTTTAGTTTGAATGCTGATAATCATGAACCACTTGGAAGACTTATCTCGACTGAGGATATTCAAAGTGTTGAGTTAGTTTACCAGCAAGGCGATGCTATCAGTTTGAAGGAGAATAACACTTATGTTTTTGATCCTTCAAAGACTGAATTAGAGGTCTATCCTTTTGCAATTGGTGTTAAATATAAAGATAGTAGTTTTAAAGATGAAGTTTTATATGGAAAATTGATTAAAAATGGAAGTGAAATCATAACTGAAGTTTACGATACAACAAATGTAACTACCACTTATACAAACATCGATGATCTTTTGAAAAATGTCAATTATTCCTACACTTCAATTAAAAAACTTTATGAACGAGTTAAAGTTTTGAGAACAACAAATTCCAATCAACCGACATATGATATAAGTGTCAATGAAAATTACACTCAAAGTTTAGCTGTTACTACTTTTGATTTTATCGCCCCAACTTCTGGTACATACTTATTCCAAGTTTACGGTGAAGGTCAAACAGCTTTGATTTATTCTCTTAACAATAAATCCAACAATGTTGGAATAATTGAAACTGAGAATACTTTCAATTCATTCAACAATGAGAATCAAAAAACACTTTCTTTGGATGTTAAGGAAGGTTCGAGAGTTTCATTCTATTTTTACACTTTGAATACTTCAAGTAAACCAAAGCAAGGTTCTGTTGGTTATATGCAACAGAAAATTGATGAATCAACTGAAGGTGGTTCACCAGATGATAGAACCTTCCAAGTGATGTCAGGTAATTCCATCGCATCAATTGGCAAATCTGTTTTCAGTAATTCTAAGGAAGTTTATCCGCAGATATTCCGTAGCAGTTCTTCATCAAGTCAATTCTCTGTAAGTGGAATTTATAAATCTAGCAAGAATCAGTTGAGACTTGTTTCAATTGGAAATTACACTGATGTCTCATATGTTCCAGCTGATGTGGAAGATTATGATAAGAATACTTTGAATACGAACATTTTCAATTGGAATTCACTTTATGATAAATCAAACGCAGATTATATTAATTATTTGAATTCATATTCCAAGTTAAATGATGGTATAAGCAATGTATATGATGATTCGGCAGCTTATATTCAAAATAACTTCTCTAATTTGAAAGTTCAGTATATTGTTTTTGAAAACTTAGCTAATTTGTCCTTCAACTATTTTGAAATATTCGCAAATTCAAGACCACAATATTTTGATGCAACACTCGGTGATTTTGATGTTTATGTTGGAGATGAAAGTTACATTCCTGGTGTCGGTTTTGATATGACTAAGTTCACAAAGATTGGTTCATATGAAAAAACAGGCGAATTCCACGGCATGAGAACTTTGAAATTTGATCAAACATACAGTGGTAAATATATTGTGATAAGAGTCACTTCTTGTACTCCATGTGGCTCAATTTACACATATGCTAATCGTGATAGAATCACATTCACTGAGGTTACTATCGGACAAACTTACAATACAAATCAACAAGATAAACAATATTATTCCTTTGAAGATGCAAATGTGAAAACTAAAGGTGATATGACTTTCACAGCATCTGGTCAAGGAACAAATGGTAAAGCTTTATATTCCAAAGGGGATGGTGAAGTTTCTTTTTCCTTCAGTGGAAGCAGTTTAGCTATCGTTGGTAGAAAATCACCATTCGGCGGTGATGCGACAATTACAATAGATGGTGTAAGTACTACTTTCTCCACATATAATTCATCAACACAAGATAGACAATTATTATTTGCTATGAATTTTAATGAGGATACATTGCACACTGTTACAATTAAAAACAACGGAGGTAATATCATGTTTTTACAAGCTTTAAGTATTGTTCCTGGAAGTGATTATAAACATACATCACAAATGGCTGTTACAATTGTTGTCACTGCTTTAATTTCAATAGCAATCACAGCTGGTGTTATCTTTTTAATTCAATATTTGCTCAAACTTAAAAAAGCAAAAGGAAATCAAAATAAAAACAAAACAAAGAAAATAGAAACACAAAATACTGAAGCTACAACTGATGAAAAGAAAACTTCTAATGATTCTGTATCTTCTGAAACTCAAAATAAAGATAAAACTAAAACAACAACTGCTAAAAAAACTAACACAAAGAAAAAAGGTGATACTAAATGAAAATAAATAAATGTCTTTTTACTGTTTTGTTTTTGAATTTGTTAACTTCGTGTTCAAACAGAACACAAACTTTGGATTTGTTACTTGAAAATGAATCTTTAAGTTTTGTTTCTGAGTTTACAAAATTAGATGATACACATAAAGAGAACTATGCAAGTAAGGTTGATGAAGCAGTTGAAAATATCGATAGTGCAACAAATTTAAAAAAGACCGCTACTTTTTATTCGGAAGACTTTGCATCGAAAATTGTTGAAAACTATTACAGTTATTCTGTGATACCTGATTCAGTTGATTCTAATGAAACATATGTATATTCATATAAGAGCATTCAATCAACTTATTTAGACGATTTTAAATATAGAGTTTATAAAATCTGCAATGCTGATTTGAAACAATGTCAAAACATCACACTCGGCAAAAAAACAGATGATAAAAATGCTAGAGTTGAAATAACTTATTCTACTTTCACTGATAATAGAGACACATTGGCAAATTTGAGTAAAAACTACGGATACTATGTAGATTCTTCTATAATCAACTCTGAATCTTTTTTATCGTTGAACGAAGTTTATACATATAAAAATAATCTGTATTTTGATTATGCATCTAATACTACAACAGTTGAACGATATGAAATTGATAAAAACAACAAAATTACATCTATAACATTACCTATTTCTAAAAATCATTCTTTAAATGCTTACACTAAGAATACTGTTAAACAAGTCGTATTTGAATATGATTCTGATGTTTATGAATTTTTATCAATTAATGAAATGAACGATTTTTAAAACAAATTTTTATAATTTTTTAATGTTGTACTACTCCAAAAAATGGGTTAAGTACGATGCGCGGCTTCCCCATTGTTTCTATCGGATCTATGACCAGTAACGCAACATTTGTTGATGCAGTTGTGAATGATAGTTTTATTGTAGCACCGCAATTTGAGCTTGATGAATACTTTAGTGGAAATAAAACAAGCTTGGATAATTACTATAGAAATGAGAAGTATGCTAATTTTTCTGCAAATATAGAAAGTATTACAGTAAATCCTAATAATATTGAAGCTGTATCAGGAGAAATGACAAGTACTTTACCATCACAAGGTTTTAGACAATTCGAATCGTATTCTATTTTGGCTAAAGTGAATGTGATAAAAAATGTGAGATTTGATAGTTTTTATATTTATCAACTAGATGCATTGCTGTTTACATTAGGTAGAGCACCGGATAAAACTTTATCACTTGATAGAATAGATATTAATATTCCAAATGCTACTTTAATTAAAAATAATTTTAATTTAAATTTGGCTTATTACGTAAATTCAGTTTACTTTAATATTCCAAAAGTTTTAGAAACATGGTCAGCATTTTTACTTAGAGATAAAGAAATTAAAAATATGTATTTTAATGCATCATCACTTTCAAATGGTAGAGGTAGCTTTTTTAGTGAATGGCATCAGCAAAATACAAACATTTTTGCTACAGCTTTAAGTGTTAATGTTTTTAATATTTTGCAATCAAATAAAGCTCCAACATCAAATGTAAAATTAGTAAATGCCGGCACCTGTTCACTAACAGACTTTGACATCCGCTACTGGGACTTATGGCAAAATTCAAGTGGTTCCGATCGTTAACTCTCCTCCCCTTCTCCTTCACCCTTCCATTCCAAACCCTTCCCTCCTCTCCTTCACCCTTCCATTCAACCTTCCATTCAAAAACCATCCTCCCTCTCCTATCAAATATTAATTACAAATCCCATTTAAATTTGCATACAATCCCCCACAACCAACTTCTAACCATTTCAATAAATTTGACATTTAATTATTAGTTTTATACCACTCGGAGCTCCGCTACCCGTCGATGTGCACTATACCCCAAAAGAGGTAAATGGCACAACACACTATTAGAATAAATTATAGGTAAAATTTTGTCTAGTC
>CALVKB010000043.1 GCA_944332485.1 uncultured Bacilli bacterium
TGTCACTCTATTTAAATATAATTTAGGAATCGCAAATGAACAAAAGCTAGAATTTTATCTTGACGTTTATAGTATTCTAACATAATCGTGTAATTGTGCCATCTTTCGTTTAATCGTTGGGCCATCGTGTAATTGTAAGATTGTGTTCAACCAAAGAATATTTTTCTTTATTATTTTTTCTTATTTTTACTCTTATAAATATTCAAAAAAGTATTGAAAGCCAACAAATTCATTACTTTATAGGAATCAAACACCTTTTTGAATATAAAAAAGACTTTGACGTTTTGTATCAAAGTCGTTCTTTCAATATGTCTACATACTACGCTTTTGATACATTGCACACCCTTACAACTGCAACAACGGCAACTTTAGGCTAAATATTAATCAGTATTTTAATCAATGACTTCCCAATAGCCGATTTTTCTCGAACCCTTTCTGGTTAAAACATTTTTGTCTTTCAACGAATTAATTATCGTCTGAATCGCTCTTCTTGATAAATTCAATTTTTTTTATAACTCATCGGTTGTAATTTTGTTGTTTTCTTTGATTAAAGTTATAACCTTTTTTCATTTTCTGTGAAGTTTATTGTGAAGTTTATTTTGAAGTCATTGTTCACATTAAAACTTTTTTATCAAAAGGTATGGTAACCATTATCCCAACACCGAGAAATCTAAAAGCTTCTCTGCCATAGGCTTTGACAACCTTAGGAACGCCATGTCCATAACGTTCAACAATGCGACATGTTCCATGATCTATCTTAAAGAGTTACTCCTTTTTTGAAAATGAATAGTTTCGATAGATCCGTGCCTTCCATTTTCAGAAGGGCTACCTTTTTATTAACGCCACCAGCATACCCCGTAAGGCTGCCACTTGCGCCGACAACGCGGTGACATGGAATGATGAGTGATATACTGTTGTGACCGACAGCCCCGCCTACCGACTGCGCGGAAATGCGCTTGCCCGTCTCCACCGCAATTTGCTTTGCGATTTCACCATAGGTGGAAGTCCTTCCATAGGGAATTGTAAGCATGATCTCCCAAACACGTTTGCGGAAGGGTGATATACCGGTCAAGGAAAGCGGTGGAGTGAAATTGGGTTCTTTTCCCGAAAAGTAAATATCCAGCCATTGCTTTGTTTGTGCAAAAATCGGCAGGTCTTGTTCTTCATATTGTTCTGTCAAGTTATTGGCAAAATGCTTCTGCCCGTCAAACCAAAGCCCTGTCAAGTTTTCACCGTCGCTCGCAAGCGTGATACCTCCGAGCGGAGATACATATTTGCAGATATAATGCATTTGTCTTTATCCTCCGAAGTATTCATTGGAATTGGCGTCACGAATGTAATTTTATAATCGACAAAATCGTTTTCTCTGTCGTATTTTTTTCAAAGCTTGTGTGCAAGCAAATTGCGCCATTGGGCAACGCTTTCTTCATCTATCCATTCCGATTTGCTCAATAGTTTTCCATTGACAGAAAGGGAAGAAAATCGCTCCGACCCGAGAAAACCGTCTGCATTTTGGAGACTCTCTTTCAGCGATGTCGCCATAGTTAGATAATCTTCCTGCTTGCCCTTTTTTATCGTCACTTCAAACAATACAATCACGCGTTCCATTTTTTCTACTTGCTCTATTTGCTGCTTTGCTTAGCACCCTGATATAAGCATCATCATGAGCAGATAGCATATTTTTTGTATCTTCTTTTCTATAATTTTCGTTCATATTTCACTTAGTATATTTAATAGTACAATTTAATTATACTATCTGACTTTAGGCTAGAGGTATAAATTTCTAGTATTAAAATCAAAATTTAATCGAAATACAACTCGGCGTTCAAGATATTGTCCGCCGATTTTTTGTTGAGGTTTAAATTATCTAATTTTGCTAATGCAAAACGTTTTTTAATTGCTACTAATGCCTCAGATGTGTGAGCTGTATTAACATAGTTTCCATCCATTGTTTTAGTGATGTTATAGTCTCTAATAAAGTCAACAATTTGACCAATACTTAACTCATCATTAAAAACTTTTAACTCTAACAATCTTAAGATAGTTAAAGTTAAATAACAGATTGTAAAGTGACCATAAAGCGAATCAATTTTCTGTAAATAAACTGGTCTTGCTTCAAGATAGGTTTTCATTACTCTGAATGATTCTTCAATTCTCCATAAAGAGTGGTATGCGGAATAAATTTCTGTTGCCTTCTTTTTCCACTCTGAAGTGACTAAAAGATTGTAGCCTGCGTAAGCTAAATCTTCTCTAATTTTATCTTCATTCATCATTGGAACAGGAGTGATTTTATTTCCTTCTTTGTCATTAGTAATGAACTTAACATACTTAATTGAATCACCATAATCTTCTTTGCAAACTTGACGTATTGTGGTCATATTTCTAGCTTTTTCGATTTGCTTCTCAATTTGAATTCTTTGCTTTCTAGCAAGTGAAGGGGTGTATGTAACGACTCGTTTTTCTTTAGTTTTGAAGGTTATTTTGTCACCGTTGTCATCAGTAAAACTGTAGTCAAAAACATCAACCCACTCTTTATATCTGTAGTAAAGATTACCTTTAGAATCACAAACATCATGCCACACATTAAACTCGTTGTCCTCTAACAAAATCCAGTCTTTTTCGAGTTTTGGAAGGCTTTTGCCATGAGCAGATTTAGAGAAAATGTAGCCATCATTAGCCTCTTTTACTGCTGAATAGATGTTTTTTGCACAATTTAAGCCTTTATCTGCAATTTGGACTACTCTTCCTTTGATATCAAATCTTTTCTTAAGATTTTCAATATTCTTTCTTAACTCAGGTTTTTCAGATTGATTTCCGGGGTACATAGACATACCAATTGGAATTTGATATTCGTCTAATAAAAGTGCTTGACCAATAATTGGAAGATGTCTTTCTTCTTTCGATGGACCATACTGTCTTTCATCTTTTGGAAAATCAACTTCGAAGTAATAATTAGTGCAATCAAAAAGCAAATTTGAAGTATGTCTTTTCCATTTCTTTGCAATTTGTAAATTGAAAAGTTCAAAGTATTTTTGATAGTCTCCACCGATGTAATTTACGGTATCTAAAATTTGGTCATATGAGAATGTTTCAGCTCCGTAAATTCCTGGAATTACTCTTTCAAAAGCTTTATGTTTTGAGGCAGGATTAATGATTTGAGCATAAATCATTGACCGAACAAAGTCTGAAAGATTAAATGAAAATCTTTTGTTGATAGACATTAAATTTAGCATTTCATCTGGTTCTAAATAATCTAGCATTGACTTGATTATGAAGTGACCAAGATTTAATGAATATTCAGCATCACCAATCTTAGCTTCTCTACTAGGTCCAAGTGATTCGTTTAGTTCATCAACAAGTTCCTGAGCATATTTAATTGGCTCTTTGATGCCCTTAGCTATAAGGTCAGAAACATAACCAATTGCTTTGTAAGATTTATTTCTACCACCCTTGCCAGGAATGTAACCTGACTGGTAAATTTGAATATAAGTACCCTTCTTGGATGGTGTTGTTTTCTTTAAAAAATATCGCATTAAAGACCTCCATCTAGCGAAAAATATAAATAATGGCGCCTTAAACCTCCCCCAGGTAGGCCTTAAATAGTCCTTGGGGTACCGAGCAAGGGGGACTCACAAAAAACACGAGCAAAATATTTTGGAATTCTTGATTTTTAAAAAAGATATATAAGGTTTTGTATTGATTTATCTTTATAAAAATGGACTTTAAATTATAATTAAAGAGTACTTAGATGGAGTATTAATTTTTATGAAAAAAGTTTTCGGGTTAGCTTTAGCTGTAATTTCAATAGGAATTGCATTAACTAGTTTTAAACCACTTGCAAATTCTGTAGAAGTGAAATACATTGTTGAAGATTGTGAGCGATTAGTTGAAGACGCTAGTAAGTTGTTTGATAAGTATTATAATCCTGACACATATTATTCATATGAAATGGAACTAAATGAAAAGCGTTTATTAAAGGCTGAAACTTTAACAATTGAAAATGATTCAAAAGAGTACTGGACTATTAGCATCGAACAAATGTATGTTGATCTGTCGACTGAAGAAAAACAAGTTATTTTAGATATTAAAAATGAAACTCCAAATTTTGAACTTGCTTATTCGTTATTGAAAGGCGAAGAATCTAATAACAATGACGTCGATAAGGAATTAAATTCTTTAGTTAAAAGAGCCAGTAAAATAAATACAACTATAAAACGATTGATTGGTGCAGGAAGTGCTGCTGCAGCTTTTTCAGTTATAACCTCTATGGTCGCTGGTATTAATACCGCCTCTTGGATACCTTTTGTTGGTTGGGCGGTTGCTGCTGTATTAGTTGCTTCTTTAATTATATATGTGGTTGCAAATTGGAGTTATATACGTGAAGGTTTTAATTCATTCATTTCTTCTTTAAAAAGAACTTATTCAAGAATAGCGGGCTTATTAACAAGTGCATCTAAAGAAGCTGAAGACAAAGCTAAAGATAATCCTGATGTTGCTGAAAATGCTACATCCCCAAATCAAATGGAACAAGAAGTAAAAAGAGGACAAGCCCCTAAAGATGTAAAGAGAGTTGATAATGCACATGATTCTAAAGGTCAGCCACATGTACATTTTAAGGACGGTACATCTCTAAATCGTGATGGTACGATACATGATAAAGGGCATGGAAAGCCAAATCCTTCTAGCAAAGTATGGGATTGGCTTCATAAACATGGATGGTGTCAAAATGGAATTAAATAGTAAAAAAATAGATTTTTCAAACAAAACAGAATTAGTTAAACTTTTAGATAAATTTCATGATTCGACATGTAATTTTAAAGTTATTGACGAAAAAAAACTTAAAATAACGTTTTATACTATCGAAGGTGAAATACGTTATATATTAATACAATTTAAAGATAAAATTACTAATTCATTTACTATATATAATTTTAATATTGAAGATGGTAAAATAAATGGCAAAATCATAGGTAATAACGAAGTTTCAGATTTAGAGAATTTGAATATTGAATTAATTGATTTCTTATACACTAATTTGGATTTAAGTATTTATGCATGTGATAGAGTTCAAAATGGGTTGGGAGATGATAAATTAATTCAATTATGCGAAATAGAGTATATTGAAATTATATAACGATAATATCTTTTGCATCTTGATATAACCGCCTCAAAGAGTGATGTATATACACGAGGAGGCATGGATATGTCATTAGAAAAGTTAAAAGAAAAGCTTTCTAAAGACATAGCCACTCAAATTCACGAAGAGTATTTTTTGGTCGATTTGATTAAGAAAGGCATCGCTTATCACGTTGGATACATTCCTTCCAACCTTAGACGAAGGATAGAAGACCAATTCGTCAAAGGAAAACTTAGATTTTTGTTTTGCACTTCTACTTTAATTGAGGGAGTAAACTTACCGGCTGATAATCTATTCATAACAAGTAACAAAAATGGCCAAGGGAAATTTGATAAGGTTTCATTCCAAAATCTAATAGGACGCGTTGGAAGAGTTGATTTTAACTTGTTTGGCAATGCCTTTTTGATTATTACAGAGAAAGCACCTTAAAATTTACAGGACACATATCTCAATCTTCTTAACGAACAAGTTCCCGATCAAACATTATCGGTCGACAAACTTAGCCAAGATGAAATTAATGGTATAAATCAAGCCATAATTAACAAAGACTTCTCTTTCAGCAACATGCAGTTTAAGGGAGAGAAACTTGAAGCTATAAGAAAACTTTCTCTTGTTTTGCTGTATGATGCAAAATCGACAGAACCTACGCCTGTCAAGGATCGTTTCATGGAATTTGCCGACGACGAAACAAAGGAAAGAATCAAGAATATAGCAGCGAATACACCGATCAGCACAACGCTGGATATCACAGAGGATCAATCAATATCCCTTGAAGATGCAATTACAATAGGAGCCATATCTTATCCGCTTTCTACTGATCCTGACAGCGTTTACGAATTTCTTAAAAAACTAAGAACGATTTTCAATTGGGACATATACGAGGCTGAGGTTCTCGGAAGAGGAAATTCTATTCGCCACTTCTCTTATCTCGTTTCGGGATGGGTGGAAGGAAATGGGTTAAATCAAATAATAAAAAGCTCGATAAGAAACATCGCAAAAAATGGACAATTTTGGAATAGAAGAGAGCATTGTTATGAATACTTTAATCCAAATGATAAGATGCAAATGAACCTTATTATTGCTGATACGCTCTATGAACTCGAAAATGTCGTGAGATTCAAAATTTCTAATTATTTCAGGGAGTTCACGGAAAAGACCAAAGAACTAGATCCCGATAGTCTTCTTTATAATGATTGGTATGAATATATCGAATATGGGACTAAGGATTCTTTAATAATTGAACTAGAAAAAATAGGTTTTACTAGAGAAACCGCTTCTCATATAAAAGCCAACAAGGATAAGTTATTAATTATAGGTGAAGGCAATAGCCTAATTGATGATTTTTTTCTTAATTCGGCTGAAATTGACACAAGCAAAAATGACGATTTGAAGGGAGAAGCAAAGAAAATAAGAACCAATCTTCCAGAGCTCTTCAAATAAAAAAGACCTGCCATTTTGATGTGTACCCCTAATCCTGGACAAAACTAGGAAAGGGGTATTTTTTGATGAAATACGATTTAAATTTTAAACTTG
>CALVKB010000044.1 GCA_944332485.1 uncultured Bacilli bacterium
CAAGTTTAAAATTTAAATCGTATTTCATCAAAAAATACCCCTTTCCTAGTTTTGTCCAGGATTAGGGGTACACATCACAATTCCCAGTTTTCTTGTTTTAAACTTCGTCGTCTGGATTCTCATTTTCTTGCATAGAATGCAATAACTCGTCTTCCAGATTTTTCTTATTAGTTTCCACAGTATCTAAGCTTGGATCATCTTTGGCTTGATAATCTTCATTGGTCGGCTCGATTGTCATAGAGGAGATTTGTTCATCTTCCTTAAGTTTGATAATGTTGACTCCCTTTGCTCCACGACCGTTTGTTGAAATATCAGTTAAAGAGGTCTTAATAACTGTACCACCATCGGTCATAACAAGTAAATTTTCATTACCATGAACAGCTTTGATTCCGACCAAAGTGATATCTTCCTCTTCGTTGACACCCATAGTTTTAACGCCTTTACCACCACGACCGGTGATACGATACTCAGTTAATGGAGTCATCTTACCTTTTCCAAGACTTGATAATGATAAAATCATATCTCCTTCAAGAGATGTGCTGACACCGACAACCTCGGAGTTATCCAAATTCATACCGATAACACCAGCTGCGGTTCTACCCATAGCACGAACATCGGTTTCATTGAAGGTACATAATTTACCTTTCTTAGAAGCGATTGAAATTAAGGCTGTACCATCGGTGTATTTAACATCGAACAATTCATCGTTATCCTTCAAACTTATAGCGATCTTACCATTTTGATGGATTGAACTAAATTCTTTGGTAGAAACTCTTTTAACGATAGCTTGTTTTGTTACGAAGAACAAATAATGATTTTCATCGTAAACCTTAGCAGGGATGATAGCTAAAACCTTCTCGTTTCTTTGACTATCCAATTGTAAGAAATTGATGATAGGAATACCTTTTGATGTACGGCTTCCTTCTGGGATCATATAGCCTCTCATTCTGTACACTTTTCCTAAAGATGTGAAGAACAAAGTATCGACCTTAGTTCTTGAATGAGTCAAAATTTCAACAACATCATCCTGTTTTGTTTGCATGCCGATAACTCCAACACCTCCGCGGTTTTGAACTCTGAAATTATCCGGTGACATACGTTTGATGTAACCTGTTTTGGTTAAACTTATCAAGATTTCTTTGTCTTCGATCAAGTCTTCATCTTCCTCAGAGAGTTCGGCATCAACTATCTCAGTACGACGATCATCGCCGTATTTATTCTTGATTTCCTCAAGTTCAGAAATCAAAACTTCCTCAAGAACTTTCTCGTTAGCTAAGATATTGTCGTATTTTGCAATAGCAGCAGTCAAATCATTCTTCTCATCGACAAATTTGATACCATCAAGTTTAGTCAAACGTCTAAGTGGCATTTGTAAAATAGCATCAGTTTGTATTTGATCTAAGTTGAATCTTTCCTGCAATCTTGTGGCAGCTATTGAATCATTATCGGATGAACGGATGATTTGCACAACTTCATCAGTGTTATCTTTGACAACAAGCATACCTTCGATAATATGTAAACGATCGGTAGCTGATTTTTTATCGTGCATAGTTCTTCTTTTAATGACATCTTTTTGGAAGTTGGCATAGATTTGTAAGGCTTGTTTCATGCTTAAAACTTTCGGTACACCATGGTCCAAAGCCAAAAGGTTGACGGCAAAACTATCTTGCAATTTAGTGTATTTGAAAAGATGATTTAAAACAATCTCGGTATTAGCACCTTTTTTAAGTTCAACGACGAACTTTGTTCCAACTTTGTATGAGGAATAGTCTGCAATATTTGAAATACCATCCAAGGTTTTATTATCAACAAGTTCAACAATCTTCTTTGCCAATTCCTTTTTATTGACCATGTATGGTAATTCAGTGAAGATGATAGAATCACGATCGTTTTTAGTTTCAACATGGTATTTTGCTCTTACTTTGATGGAACCTTGGCCTTTTTCAAAGTAATTTCTAATACCACTACGACCGATTATGACACCACCATTTGGAAAATCAGGTCCATAAATGTGATTGTTCATCAAATCCAAAGCAGAGATCTCAGGATCTTTTATAACAGCGATAACGGCATTGATGGCTTCTTTAAGATTGTGAGGTGGAATATTAGTCGCCATACCAACTGCGATACCACTTGAACCGTTGACAAGTAAATTTGGAAATCTTGAAGGTAAAACATCCGGTTCCTCACTATCACCATCGTATGTTGGTGAGAAATTAACGGTATTTTTAGTGATATCACGAACCATCTCCAAAGAGATTTTGCTAAGTCTTGCTTCAGTGTATCTTGCGGCTGCTGGTTCATCACCATCTTGGTTACCGAAATTTCCATGACCATCTACCAATGGATAACGCATGGCGAATGGTTGTGCTAATCTTGCTAATGATGAATAAATAGCACTATCACCATGTGGGTGATATTTACCCATGACATCACCAGTGATTCTTGCTGATTTTTTATGTGGAACATTTGGATAAAGTTTCATCTTAACCATGCCATAGATAACTCTTCTATGAACAGGTTTAAAACCATCACGAGCATCAGGCAAAGCACGTGAAACGATAACTGACATGGCGTAATCAAGGAAGGAATCTTTAATTTGTTTGCCAAGTTCAGTATCTTCGATACCACCTTTGATTCCCTCTTCAACACCTTCTATACCGGAGAGATTTGTCTGTTTGGTTTCTTCTTCTTCTGTTGCAACCTCTTGTTCAGATTGCATCATCTCCTCTTCATTTATCTCTTCATCATTAAGTTCATTTTTTATTTCTTCGGTCATAATTCACCTCCTAAATATCCAAGTTTCTGACAAATTTTGCGTTAGCTTTGATGTAGTCTTTTCTCGGTTGAACAGCTTCACCCATCAAATCTGTCATTGCGTTATTCGCTTCTAAAGCGTCTTCGATAGTAACTTTGAGTAATCTTCTATGCTCTTTCTCCATAGTTGTTTCTGCTAATTGATGAGCATCCATCTCACCCAAACCTTTATAACGTTGAAGTTTATATTTAGCATTCTCAGGAAGTTTAGCTTGTAAATCACGAAGTTCTTCCTCTTTGAAACAATAGTATGTGTGATTGTTGTATTTAAGTTGGTATAAAGGTGGGCAGGCAACATAAACGTAACCTTGTTCAACTAAAGGTTTCATATAACGGTAGAAGAAAGTCAGTAACAAAATTCTAATATGAGAACCATCAACATCAGCATCGGTCATGATGATGACTTTGTGATATCTTATTTTGTTGATATCGAATAAATCGCCTTGACCACCACCGATAGCTTGAATCAAGTTTGAGATTTCCTCATTCTTCTCTATTTTTTGAGCCATGGCTTTTTCAACATTCAAAATTTTACCTCTTAATGCCAAGATGGCTTGTGTGTGAGAATCACGACCATCCTTTGCAGAACCACCAGCGGAGTTTCCTTCAACGATGAATAACTCCCTCTCTTTTGGATCTTTTGAGATACAATCGGCTAATTTATCGGGCATTGATGAACTTAATCCGGATTTGTTAGCGACGATCTTTCTGGCACGTTCGGCTGCTTTTCTACCTTTGTAGGCAGCCATAGCACGGTCAAAGAAGATTCTTCCTTCTTTTGGATGTTCCATAAGATATTCTTTAAGTTCATCACCGACAATTGAAGAGACGATCTTTCTAACTTCTTGGTTTCCTAATTTATCCTTAACTTGACCTTCATATTGAGGATCAGGATGTTTAACGGAGATAACAACTGTTAAACCTTCTTTCAAATCATCAAATGAGAAGTTCTCATCATTATCTTTCAACCATTGTTTCTTTCTGAAATAATTGTTCAATTCTCTTCCGAGAGCTAAACGGAAACCATCTTCATGAGTTCCACCACCGGCAGTGAAAATATTATTACAGAAGCTTCTAAGATGGAAATTGCTGGATTTTGTCGGTTGTAATGCACATTCGACAAAGACATTCTCAGCTTCTGATTCGATGTAAATAACATCTGGGAATAATACTTCTTTACTTAAGTTGAGGTATTGAACGTATTCTGAGATTCCACCTTTAAAATAGAAACTATCTTCTAAGAAGTTGTCAGGATCACGTTTATCACATAAGTATATATTCAATCCACGATTTAAATAAGCAGTTTGTCTTAAGTAGTCTCTGATATCTGAATAGTTGAAAAATGTTGTTTCCTTAAATATCAACTTATCCGGTTTGAAGATAACAGCGGTTCCTGTTTTCTCAGGATCACAAGTGCCGACTTCCTGCAAACCAGGAGGTACGGTATTTCCACCATTTATAAAATTGATCTCATAGATCTTACCGTTTTTGTAAACTTTGACATTAACTTTTTCACTTAACGCGTTGACAACAGAGGCACCGACACCATGTAATCCACCTGAGACCTTGTAACCATCCGAGCCGGAGAATTTACCACCAGCATGTAAAACTGTATAAACAGTTTCAACACCGGATTTTCCAGTTTTTGCAACAGTTTCAACAGGGATACCTCTACCATCATCAGTAACTTCAACTTCATCATTTGGAAGTAAAGTGACTGTGATATTTTTACAGTAACCAGCTAATGCTTCATCAACTGCATTATCGACAATCTCACGAATCAAGTGATGCAAACCTCTGGATGAAGTGGTACCTATATACATACCAGGACGCTCTCTAACAGGAGCTAGACCATCGAGAACTTGAATGTCATTTGATGAGTAGTCCTTCTTGGATTTTGTTGCGTTTTCTAACTCTTTTTCGGTCAATTTTTTATGTTCGACATGCTCTTCTTGAAAGTTCTCTTCTTTTTTGTTCAATCCAGTTGAATCTTCTTCAAATTCTTTATCAAACATTCTGTTTTTTTCGTTTTCCATCATAATTCCTCCTTTGATAAATATTGTTCAATGTCTATGGTGTTTAAATCTTTAATATTCTCGTTAATTTGAGATGTGGTGATAATAACCTGATCTAAGTTTTTGATCAAATTAAGTAAGTTATTTATCCTAGTTTTATCTAAATCGGAGAGAGCATCATCCAAAAGTAAAACTGGAATTTTGTTTGTCTTTCTTTTTATGTATTCAACAATAGATAATTTCAGTGCTAGTGTTGCAAGTTTCGTTTCACTTTGGGAAGCGATATTCTCAACAGGAGTGTTATCTATTGTGAGAGTGAAATCATCGCGATGTGGGCCGAATAAGGTTTGTTTTTTGATTCTTTCAAATGATTTATTCTGTTCAAACAAGGTTTTAAGTTTGAGCAAGTACTCATCATAGTTATCTATTAATTTAAATTGGTTTTGATATGTTAGTTTCAATTTAAATCCTTCTGTTTGGTTGTTTTTCAATAGATTGTAATATTTGCTGATTGTTTTATTGATATTGATAACAAGATCTCTTCTCTCTGTCATGAGTTTGTAGCCGTTGCTGATGAGTTCCATGGCATAAACTCTGATAATATCATCATCGTTTATCTCCTGAAGAAAGGCTTTATTTCTCTCTTTTAGAATAGTCTTGTATCTTAATAACGAATATAAATATTGGTTGTTTATCTTGGAAATTGTCTCATTGACAAGGCTCCTTCTTTCTTCAGGTGATTTACTGAATAAGTAGGAATCACTTGGAATATATATGTTGACCAACAATTTTCCAAGTAAGTCAGAAGTTCTTTTTAAAAGATCATTGTTGAAATAGATTTTCTTTGTTTTATTTAGGTATTGGTATTCAATGTTGTTCTCCACATTATCATCTGTGTACCAAAGTTTAATATTGAAACCAATCTGATCATGTCTAAGCATCGTTTCATCATCGTTTTTCTTCAGTGATTTTGTCGATGATAATAAATTGATGGCTTCGAGGATGTTGGTTTTTCCAAGACCGTTATTTCCAAAAATAACATTCTCTTTTTGATTGAAGTTTATATTAAGTTTTTCAAAATTTCTGAAATTGGTAAGCTCTAATTTTGTTATGAACATTTTTTGATTAAAAAGATCCTTTCTTCATCGAATGTCACCATTATTTTTACAATGTCGCCTGGGTGAAGCTTTTTACCACGTTCAGTGATTTTAACATCGTTTAAAAATATCAAATGGGAAAAGATAAACTGTTTATCCTCGCTTCCATTTGAAATAAGTTTTGTCAACTTTAGAAACTGGTTAAGTTTAATGTATTCAGTAGAGATGAAAACTTCTTCAATCATAGTATTTATTATATATTATTAATAATATATATAATAATTATTTAATCTAAATGTTATTTATCATATTTAATGCAAAACTAAGCACTTAAAAATTTTTTAAAATGATAATGCTGTTTTTTGACTTCAA
>CALVKB010000045.1 GCA_944332485.1 uncultured Bacilli bacterium
TTTTTAACTCCATCTTTCATTATGATCTTAGAAACAAACAGTTCACGATTCTTCCTGATAGATTCTGGATACTCGTTTGTGTCTTCAACATAGTTGTTAAAATCAATAGATCGCATTTGTAGGTAATCACCAACAATTGAATATGCATATGTGTCACACGAACCGTAACAATATCTGATTGGAAAGCACAATTTAAATTTGAGCTTTCTATTAGAACTAAGATTTTCTTTATAAACATCATCAGCTTTGAAATATAAATGACCGGTATAACCGATAACACCAGACGCAAATATATAGTCGATTTTATTACAAACCTTATTAATAAATTTTCTAACCTTAGAAGCTTTCAAATCATAACGTTCTTTCATTTCTTGAAAAAACTTAACAACTTCTTCATCTGGATTCTTAGGATCGAATTGTTCAATCTTTTTTTGAAGTTTCTTAGATTTCGATTTTAATTTATAATTACGAATTAATGTAATTTTCTCGTTAATAAAATCGTTATATTTAATTAACAACTTCTTTATAAACGAATAAATTTTAAATTTAAACTTGGAAATAATAATTTCATGTCTACCTTCAACAGAAACAACACTTGTCAGAAGTTCACGTTCAGCTTTAACAATACGTGATACATCTTGAACAGTCTTCACTACATCGAGAGTTTCTTTTCCAATTTGTCGAACTAAACGAAGAAATGCATCAGATCCTGCATCATTACTAGCGAAAGCTTGGAAATTAGTAGATTTGTTATCAGATAAAGCTACTTCGTCCCAAAAAAGAACCGAATATAAATCTATTCCATACTTTTTGCTTAAATATGCATCTTTAATATCTAACAGTTTTTCGTCATAATCACGTGCGTAATTATGCGTCACGTGTGAATAAAATTTTCTATTAACGAAATATACATAATTATTTCTAAGAAGTGCGACATATGCGTTTATGTAATCACGGAGCATTTGATATCCATCAATATAACTCAAATAATTATCAACATATACAAGCTCTCTTTCCTGCTCATCAGATTTCTCGACATGATCAATAATAGGATTCATAAACTTATCAAATTTAATTAATCCATCGATATCACGTTCATAAATTAAATTATCAGAATAAATAGGAATTCTTTCAAAAGTTTCAGTTAACAAAAATCCTTTTGAATCGACTAATTCATCATTTGTATTACGATAATAAACATGATCGTTTTCATTTTCTATTTTAGAGTAATCAACGTTATACTTTGACATCTCATATTTAAATGGACCACCGAATACATCTTCATATGTTCTAGTATCTGTATCTGAAATCTGAAGGGGAAGAATATAACTACTTATATACGCTGCGTTAGTGATATGTTCAAATTCGTTATCGCCAAATTTATAAAGTTGATCAATAACATCATTCAAGCAATTAAAATCGAGTTCTGGATACTTGATTTTAATCTCTTCAATCTTGGATTGAGCTTGTTGCATCTTATAAATTGTTCGATAATTAGTAACACCAGATGCCATAGTTGTTTTACCAGCTCCTATTTCACCAACAAATACTGAATATAAACCAAGATACTTATTAATCCAATAATAGGATTTTTCACACTCCTTTTTAAAATATCCTTTTTTAATTTCATCAAAAATAATTTGTACAAGAACATAGAATAGAATAACACCTATTAAGCTTGCAATAACTATTAAAGTAATATAAATCCAATTCATATAGTCTCCTTAATGTCTATCTCTTCGATATTCAGCTTCTAAAGTGATGATTGATTTATGTTTTCTTTTTGCAGGACAACATAACCAAACTAAGACATAAATAGGTGTGTAAACTATGTAAAACAAGATAATTAATATCCACCAGAAAGGAAGTAAGATTCGTGGGCAAAACAAAGGTTTAAATGACATTTTTTTAAATTCCATAATTTTTTACTCCTTTCTACTTGACAATAAATTAAAAACATATAATAATCTTTATGAGAGTTAGGACGACTAAGAGTAATGGACAATAACGATCCTGGATTTCGTAGGTTAGCTAGCTCTCTTTTTTATTTAATTTTTCTTAAATAAACATTAGAAACAGATCTAATACGATTTTGATCAATTAGATGAAAAACATTAGATTTTTCATAATCAGAAAAAATTTGATTATCATAAACTTCTCTAATTTTATTTTCTGATACATAATCGATTCTAGGTAAAACATACATATTTTCAGTAATTTTAAAATTATCTCTACCAAAAGTCTTATTTGAATGAGTAATACCTACAATAGGATATACACTAATTTTATCTCCAACAACAAGAGCAGGATGTCTGCTAAATCTATTAAATCGAACATCGCCAATTTTTATATTAGTGTCAAAATGTTTTCTCATAATATCACCTCCTTTCTAAAACTTAAATGGATTCCACACTTTCAAGTTAGTATTAGTTCTTTTTGCATGAATAGCCTGGAAGGGCAATACTAAAATCAAATATGGAAAATAAACGAAGAGTTTACAAATAATAAATAAAACAACAAAAATGCATTTGACAACTTTAAATATAATTGGAACTAAAACTGGAAAGAAAACACATAATAAAACTATACCTACTACAGCTAACAAAATAGGAATTAACCAACTCAAAAAGTCTAAATTATTATTGTTTTTATTCAATATATTTTTATAACCGATTGAATCAGTATAAGTATCAACAGTTATAAATTTTTTAACAGAATTATCAGATAATAAAAATGATAAAGACTCAATATTTAAATCTTTAGTCCATTTTAATCCGGAAATTCCCATTGCATCAAAAGAAACATCATTATAATTATCTTTAACATACAAACGATTAATTTTTATATCGTTAATAGAATAATTGATATACCACTTATAATTAGTAAGCAAATCAGAGTTTATATTTTTATTAGTATCTAATTTTTTTACTTCACCAAGAGTATCCCAAATATAAGAATTAGAAAATCCCCAACTTCCATTATCTATTTCAATAGTTTCACCTTTAATAACTTCATTATGACTATCCCATAATTCGGTTGAATCTGGACATGGACCCAAATATTGAGAATATGTAGATGTAGTAGACCACCTTTCAGCTGGAGTATCATAGTTAACAAAATCACTATAAGATTCTAACGTATTATATTTCAATGGATCATCAATTGGAACTATCCATTCAGATGGCAAAATTCCATTAATTAAATAATATCCATCTTTAGCTCGAAGAAAACCTTTTGAACCTAAATCTTTCCAATTAAGTCTAGCTTCAATTAATTTTGCACCATTATTAACAAAATATTCATCACGATCAGTATTAAAAAATACAAAAGATAACTGTTTTGCATTTTCATTGTCAAGATAACCTGTAGTTTGCTCTGGAACAATGTCAAAAAATACAACTTTATCAGTTACTATTAATAAATCTTTACCTTTTTTTTGAATTTCATCATTATTAATAATAAATTCATTAAAAGAATCTCCATTAGAAGAACCATTAACATAAAAATAATCTTCCAATGTCTCATGTGTTTCTAAAATATATAAATATCTTACTAAATAACGTCTTTTAGATTGATTTTTTAAATTAATATTATCAACTTTATATTTAACAAAATGACCATCTTCAGAAATAGAAATTGGTTTAAGCTTATAATCATAAAAAACATCATCATCTTCACTGTCAGCTTGTGATAAACTTACATGATCATAAATTTTAGAAGTATCAGTTCGATATATATATAAATAAACTGAATTAGTATCAATATCATCAGATAAATTTAACAATTGATTATTAGTAAATACATTAAATGTGTATTTTGCTAAATCATAACCATAATCAAGTAATTCTCCAGTTACACAACCATATCCATCTAATACATAATCATTAGAACATATATCATCAGTTGCAATACTCAAATATCCATTTTTACCAAAGTCAGATTCTGGATTATATGATGAAATAGTAGTAGATTGAGATAAAGTAAAAGATGCTAATGAAGGAGTAGAAAATAAAAGAGATGCAGCAAATAAAGCAAGTTTACCTTTCATAACTATTAATTACCGCCACCAAAAATAATTCTAAAGAATGTAGGAATTAAATATGTAAAGAAATACGAAATATAATCATACCAATGTACACACTTATTCAAATAAGCTTGCCACAAACTTACTAAAGTTGATGGATTATCTGCGTTAAGATCTTGAGAAATAGGTTTAACAGATAAAGTTCCAAATCTTGCTTCATTCATATATCTATATGAATAATTCAAATCTACAGCTTCAGCATAGTTAGTGTAATAATCATCAAAATTTGATATCTCAAAACTAGACATATATTTTAAATCGACATTTTCAACTCGAGAAATTAAAGCTTTGAGTTGATCATAATTCAATGGTGTATTAGCTGAAGTAATAGCAATATTTGAAGTGACAAAGAAAATAGGTGGAATATCTTGGTCAACATCAACAACAATTTCAAAAGTCGAAGTAGATGTTGGTGAAATTAATGAAGAACAGCTTAAAGTATATGTTGTTTTTCCAATAGCTGTAGCATCAAAAGGTTTATCCCACTTAATATTAGATTTATCAATTAAAGTACCGTCATATTCTTTAACTAAGATAAAATCTAAAATAAATTCTTCGGTCACATTCTGAGAATATTTAACCAAAAATTCATTTGAAGATGTTCCATTCAAAGAAAATACAGGAGCATAATCATTAACAACTACTGTTACTGTTAAAGTAGCAGTATTGTCATATTTATCTGTTGCAGTATAAATCAAAGTGTAAGTGTCAGCAACACCAGGAAGATAGCCACCATCATCAGTTAATTCAATGTCAACTTCCTGATGAAATATATCTTCAGCTCCAAATAAAGTTTGAATTTGTTCCAAAGCAATATTATCTACTTTTGAAAGATATAAAGTATAAGTATTATCTTCAATAACGTTTCTATTGCATGTTACATTAACGGTCAAAATATGTTTATCATTATTTAACTTATCGTAACAATTAAGAACAATTTGAGATTGGCCAACTTTACCTTTAACATAATTAGATGATTCAACACTTGTTGATGCAATATCAAATCCAAAAATTGATTTAAGATTCAATTTATTAATTACATCTTCTTCTGTTAATTCATCAGTTTGAGAAATAGTAAGAGAATGAGTTAAGCTTTGAGAAGCATATCCCTTATAAAGTCCATAAACAATTGTTGATGGTGAAACTAAAACATACTTATGTTCTTTTAACTGATCATAAGTATAAGTTGCGTAATAAGTTGGAGAAGTTCCAGCTGTTTTATCTGATGCTTTAGGTAAACTAAAAGAAAGTTGACCTTGATTACCAAAAGATGCAGTATCAACAAAATATATGTTACCGGCCTGGAATTCATACGAAGTATATTTTGTTGAAATAGGAACTTTCTTCAATACAGAAACATATGGTGCTGATATTGAACTGTCAGATACTAATTGATGTGTTGATCCATCAATTTTCAAAGGAATAGTATTCTGAGATGTCAAAGTTAATCTTTCACGCAAAGTGCTGGTTGATATAGCACGTTTAATATCACTTTTAACATCGACAAGTTTACTTCTAATTTGTGTAGTATCAGTTTTAATAGAAGATGGAACTGACATTGTCGAACAAAGTGCTAAAGAACAAAAAGCAAGTTTTTTTAATATTTTTTTCATTTAATAACCTCCAAAAGAGAGCTGACAAAGTCAGCTCTTTAATTAAAATTCAGTGTTGTCATCGTCAAAAGTAATATCTTCATCAACTTTATCACCACGAGAATATACCTTAATTGAATTTGAACCTTCAAACCAGGA
>CALVKB010000046.1 GCA_944332485.1 uncultured Bacilli bacterium
AAGCTCTTGCTTCTTGACATCTTTGCTCACTTTTTTTGTTTTTATGCCAAATTCGCTTTGCTAGAATTTGTCAAAGTTCCCATTTGGCTGCGAAGCGTTTAATTTTGCCTTTTCATCCTCCTTTATCTTCTTTTTCAGTTCGTTTTTAACTCCATCTTTCATTATGATCTTAGAAACAAACAGTTCACGATTCTTTCTGATGGAGTCCGGATATTCGTTTGTATCCTCAACATAGTTATTAAAATCAATAGATCGCATTTGTAAATAATCTCCAACTATTGAATATGCGTATGTATCACACGAACCGTAACAATATCTGATTGGAAAGCACAATTTAAATTTGAACTTTCTATTAGAACTAAGATTTTCTTTATAAACATCATCAGCTTTGAAATATAAATGACCGGTATAAGCGATAACACCAGACGCAAATATGTAGTCGATTTTATTACAAGTCTTGTTAATAAATTTTCTAACTTTTGAGGCTTTCAAATCATAACGTTCTTTCATTTGAGAAAAAAATTTAATGACTTCTTCATCTGGATTCTTAGGATCAAATTGTTCAATCTTTTTTTGAAGTTTTTTAGATTTTGCTTTTAACTTATAATTGCGAATTAATGAGATTTTCTCATTAATAAAATCGTTATATTTAATTAACATTTTTTTTACAAAAGAATAAAATTTAAACTTAAACTTAGAAATAATAATTTCATGTCTGCCTTCAACTGAAACAACACTTGTAAGGAGTTCACGTTCAGCTTTAACAATACGTGATACATCTTGAACAGTCTTCACTACATCAAGAGTTTCTTTTCCAATTTGTCTGACTAAACGAAGAAATGCGTCAGATCCTGCATCATTACTTGCGAAAGCTTGGAAGTTAGTTGACTTGTTATCTGATAAAGCTACTTCGTCCCAAAATAGAACAGAATATAGATCTATTCCATACTTTTTGCTTAAATATGCATCTTTGATATCTAAAAGTTTTTCATCATAATCACGTGCGTAATTATGTGTCACATGTGAATAAAATTTTCTATTAACGAAATATACATAATTATTTCTAAGAATTGCGACATAAGCATTTATGTAATCACGGAGCATTTGATATCCGTCGATATAACTCAAATAATTATCAACATATACAAGCTCTCTTTCCTGCTCATCAGATTTATCAACATGATCAATAATAGGATTCATAAACTTATCAAATTTAATTAATCCATCAATATCTCTATCATAAATTAAAACATCAGAGTAAACAGGTATTCTTTCAAACGAATCGGAAAGCAAAAACCCTTTTTCATCAACCAATTCATCATTTTTATTTCGATAATAAATATGATTATCTTGATTTACAACATTCAAATAATCAACATCTGATTTTGACATCTCATATTTCAGTGGTCCACCAAAAATATCCTCATATGTTCTTGTATCTTTATCAGAAATTTGAAGAGGAAGAATATAGTTACTTATATATGCTGCATTTGTAATATGTTCAAACTCATAGTTTCCGTATTTATAAAGTTGATCTATTACATCATTCAAGCGATTAAAATCGAGTTCTGGATACTTGATTTTAATCTCTTCAATCTTGGATTGAGCTTGTTGCATCTTATAAATTGTTCGATAATTAGTAACACCAGATGCCATAGTTGTTTTACCAGCTCCTATTTCACCAACAAATACTGAATATAAACCAAGATACTTATTAATCCAATAATAGGATTTTTCACACTCCTTTTTAAAATATCCTTTTTTAATTTCATCAAAAATAATTTGTACAAGAACATAGAATAGAATAACACCTATTAAGCTTGCAATAACTATTAAAGTAATATAAATCCAATTCATATAGTCTCCTTAATGTCTATCTCTTCGATATTCAGCTTCTAAAGTGATGATTGATTTATGTTTTCTTTTTGCAGGACAACATAACCAAACTAAGACATAAATAGGTGTGTAAACTATGTAAAACAAGATAATTAATATCCACCAGAAAGGAAGTAAGATTCGTGGACAAAACAAAGGTTTAAAAGACAATTTTTTAAATTCCATAATTTTTATCTCCTTTCTACTTGACAAAAAACATCTTTTTTGCAAAAATAATAAATGGTACACCGGAGTTCACGCCGGTGGGGTACGGAGCGGGAGATGCTAAGACACTCGCCGTACCCGTTTTTTATTTAATTTTCTTTTTATTATTGTTATGATTATTCACTAAAGAATAACCAATATCATTTTTAAAATCACTATATTGGTTATTAAATTTATAAAGCTCCTTCACATCATTAAAATCATCTAAAGTCAAAGGTTTACCAGTTATATAATTAGTATCATATAAAACATATTTTAACGTTTCCTTAGGAAATATAGCGTTTTCGATACTAACCTCTTTTATAATATTATTTTTAATCTTATCAACACGTATAGGATCTTTAATATATAAATGTCCTACTTGATATGCGCCTACAAATTTTAAAGAATCATCAGTTTCAATTATATATTTATGACAGCCTCTATTATTAGCATCATACATTTTTCTATTACTAGCTTTACCTATAAATAATTTCATTTTCTCACCTCCTTTCTTTAAAACAAACCAAATAATCCTTTTAATTTAAAAGGACTCCAAACAGTTACTTTTTCCTTCTTACAAGCTTGAACTATAGCTTGAATAGGAAAAACTAAAATTAAATAAACTAACCAAACTAAGAATTGAATAAATAAAACAAAAAGCTTAACACCTAACAACAAAAACTTAATCACATATGGAATTATTTGTGGGAACAAAATACAACAAACAATTAATGCTATACCTGCAATTAACAAAATAGTAAATGTACTCCATCCAGCAAATAAACCCCAATCGATATTAACTGAATCATCAAATATTTCAACGTATCCTGAAGAATCAGTATAGACATCAGTTGTAATAAAATTATGAATGGTTTCATCAGCATATTTAAACGCTAATTTAGTTATTGTAACATTCTCAACATCCACAAATTCATCACATTTCATTGCATCGTTTTTCGTTCCATCAGCAAAAGTAACGTAATCTCGAAGAACAATAGTATTAAGATTTAAAAAGTTAACATACCATTTATACTTATCTTTGTATTTTTTTAAGAAACAGTTATTAAAGGAATTAGAACCTTCTTCATCATTTTCTTTATATTTCTCTGATATCTTACCCATTGAATCCCACGAAACAGTGGATAACCAGTCTCCGTTGACTGTAATTGTTTCTGGATAAATATGAGCTGTATCAGTTTGTAAAGATCCTTTAACTAAAGTATATTCTTCTTTCTTATCGTGACTATGTTTTGTATATGTAAATTCTCTATCATAATTTAAAGCTTGTTCAGCTCCTGAAATCCCAATTTCTTCCAAAGCAGCATCCAAATTAACGCCAGATGTACCAACGCCAACGCCATAATAATTTTGAGGAGCTTCAAAAAATATATTTTTATACTCTATATAATCATAATTAACTATAGCTTCAATTATCTTCGCATCTTTACCCTCAAAATATTCATCTTTAGCAGTATTAAAAAACACAAAATAATTTTGAGTTGCTGCAGATGAATTAAACAAAGTAGCATTATCAAATGTCATATCAAATGCAACTTGTTTATCAGTAATCTCAAGTAAATCTATTTTATTTTTAACAATACTATTATCAGCATTAATTAAATATTCATTATATCCACCAGATAAGAAGTTAATAATATCTGTTTTAGTTGAATCATCTGAATTATAAAGTTGTCTAACCATATAACGACGAAACAAGTTTCCATCTGGTTGTGGTTCCATATCAATTTTATATTTAATAAAGTAACCATCAGAAGATATAGAGATTGGAGTCAAATTATATTCAACAAATTTATCATTATAAGTTGGTAACTTTGTGTCTTGATCAACACCATTTCTCACTGTAGAAGTAGAAACTGAAACTTTATCAAATCTAACATTTCGAGTTGTACGAAAAACATATAAATAAACTGAATTTGTTTCTAAATTATCAGTTAATGCAATAAGCTGACTTTTAGATAATCCAGGTATTAAAGTTGAAGCTTCTGCATTTAATAATTCAAGTTCACCTGTAACACAGCCATAGCCTTCAATTACAAAATCATTACTACATATTTCATTTGTTGACACTTTCAAGTAGCCATTAGATCCGAAGTCATACTTCGGATCATATTGACTAATATTAACTTGAATATCAGAAGATGAGCTTGTAGAAGAAATATTTGATATTGGTGATGAAGAGTACAAAGCTATCATTAAAGGAGCAACAAATGAATAAAATTTATGTTTCTTCATTTAATGTTCCTCCTAAATTACAATTTTGAAAAACTCAGGAATTAAATATGTAAAGAAATACGAAATATAATCATACCAATGTACGCACTTATTCAAATAAGCTTGCCATAAACTATCTAAAGTAGATGGATTATCTGCGTTAAGATCTTGAGAAATAGGTTTAACAGATAATGTTCCAAATCTTGTTTCATTCATATATCTATATGAATAATTCAAATCTACGGCATCATCATAGTTAGTGTAATAATCATCAAAATTAGATATCTCAAAACTAGACATATATTTCAAATCGACATTTTCAACTCGAGAAATTAAAGTTTTGAGCTGATCATAATTCAATGGTGTATTAGCTGAAGTAATAGCAATATTTGAAGTGACAAAGAAAATAGGTGGAATATCTTG
>CALVKB010000047.1 GCA_944332485.1 uncultured Bacilli bacterium
TAATATCCACCAGAAAGGAAGTAAGATTCGTGGACAAAACAAAGGTTTAAAAGACAATTTTTTAAATTCCATAATTTATTACTCCTTTCTATTGACAAATGATTATTTATTAGATAACATTAATATAGATAGAGAGGCCGATCTTAAAAAGATCCATTATCTAATTATTATTGGGTACGCAACTCTATCCTTTTTTATTTAATTTTTTTCTTAGCTTTATTAATTAGTTCATTAATTATTTTAATATCTTCATTGGAAGTAATTTTATAACTGCTAGCACTTAAATCTCTAGCTTTATTAATTACCGGTTTAGAAATATAAATATCTTTTTTATATTTTTCACTTAACCCAGGTAATTTTTTAGATTTTGCTTGCTTAGTACTAACTATTAATGAATTAGTTATAAATGGATCATATTTATATAAAACAACACAATGATGACTTTTATTGTTTTTTGAACGGAATCGATGATTTCTATATATTCCACCAACTTTAATATCTTTATATTTCATAATAACTCCTTTCTACAATTTAAACGGATTCCACACTTTCAATTTAGTATTAGTTCTTTTTGCATGAATTGCTTGGAATGGAAATACTAAAATTAAGTAAGGAACATAAACAATCAATTTGACTAAAACAAACAAAATTTTAATTACAATCTTTAATAAATTTATGAAAATTGGTAACAAACTAGGAATAAAAATTAAACATAAAACAATAGCTAATATTACTAAACCAATAACAATAATTGATATTATTAACGAAAATTTTGAATCATCAGTTGTCTTATTTAAAAAATCAATATAACCCTGAGAATCAGTTAAAACATCAACTGTAATAAAATCACGAACAACAGAATCAGCATATTTAAACTTTAAAGAAATAATTGATGTATTATATATTTCTTTAAGTTGTGAAAAAGATAAAGAATCACAATTAGTGTTATCTGATAATGTCAAATATAATCGCATTGATTTTGTAGCAAAATTGTCGAAATTTATATACCAATTATACTTATCTTTATTGTTAGTAATGAATTTATTACTAAAAACATGTTCATTATCTGCAACACGCCCCATATTATTCCAGGAAACATTACGATTCCAATCATACCAGTTTCCAGATCTGAATGTCATTACAGCAGGCTCGAGTGTAACCTGTTCATGCTGCATTTCATGTTCAATTAATGATAATGAAGACAAATAGTCATAATTAAATACCATATCTTTCATATCATCTTTATCCAAATTAAGAACTTTATCAGGATCTTTACCATTTATAGCAGATTCTTTTACTGTTGAAAATCCAGATACTTCTAAAGGCTCGATCATATAGTGCGATGTAGTATCCATACAATAATAAGCTGGAGCTCGAACAAAAACATTCTCGTAAATTTTATAATCATATTCCAAAACAGCACCAATTAATGATGCTTCATCTTCTAAAAATTTATAATCGAGATCAGTATTAAAAAACATAAAATAATTAATAACTCCGTCAGAAAATGCCCAGTTATTAATATTTTCATATGTGACATCAAAGCCTACAAGCTTATCCTTAACTGTCAATAAATCAACTTTATTCTTAGTTACAAGCTCATTATTGATAACAAAATACTCGTTAAAACCTCCGTATATATACTTCATAATATCTGATTTTGTATCTTCAGAGGAATTAAAAATTTGACGAATCATATATCTTCGAAGCAATGTATTTTCACTGAAATTCAACTCTTCTATCTTATATTTAAGAAAATAACCATCATTACTAGCAGAAACAAGTTTCAATTTATAATTAGAAAAACTTTCATTATATGAAGGTATATCAGATTCAAGTGTCGCCAATTTATCTATACTTTGAGATAAAGATACAGTATCAAAACTTAAACTTAAATCATTTCTAAAGATATATAAATAAACACTCTTAGTACCATAATCATCAGAAAGATAAATAAGTTGACTATCATCTAAACCGGCAACATATGAACGTTTAGAGATACCATATGCTTCCAACTCACCTGATATACAACCATAACCGCGAATTACGTAGTCATTAGAACAAATCGCATCAGTAGATACAGCCAAATTTCCATTTTTTCCAAAATCGGTTTCTGGATTATATCCAGAGTTAGAAATAGAATTTGATTCTAACAATGTAAAAGAAGCTAAAGAAGGAGTACAACTTAATAATGAAACAACTAATGCTGCTAACTTAGCTCGCATAATTAATTACTCCCGCCAAAAATGATCCTAAAAAAGTTAGGGATTACATATGTGAAAAATCCAGTGAATTTTGAAAAACCAAAATAATTAGAGTTAAAGAAAACCCACATTTGATTTAACTTTTCACTAATACTTAATGTTGTTACACTCTCAGATTTTGGAAGTAATGATAATATGCCAGATTTTGTTACACCAGAAGAATTAAAAGTATATGTAAGATCTATTTGCTTGTCATAAGCAGAAAAATAATCATTATAATTATCAATTTTAAAATTACTCATAGAAGATACTGATACATTATTAACTGAAGCAATTAAATTCTTTAAATCATCAACTGACAGAGGAGTTTCTGATGAAGTAATTGCAATTGAAGAAGTTAAAAAGAAAACAGGCGGTAAATCTTGAGTAACATCAATCTTGATTGTAAGTGAAGAACTCTGATCACTCATTAACTTTGATTTGATCGATAATGTGTATTCTGTAGTTCCAAATTTCTTTCCATCAAAAGGTTTATCCCAAACAATATCATCATAACTTAATGATGATCCATCATAATCAGATATATCAATAAAATCATAAAAATAATCAGTTAAAACATTTTGAGAATAATTCACTTTAAACAAATTACTAGATGTATTTTTTAATGTGATAGTAGGATGATAATCTTTAACAATTACATTTACAGTTAATGTTGCAGTATTTCCATAAGTATCCTCAGCTTGATACTTAACAATATATGTATTAGCTGTAGAACAATCAAAACCACCATCTGAGAGTAACTCTAAATCAACAGGCTCACCAAATATATCTTCAGCGCGGAATAGAGAAGAAATTTCATCGATAGAAATATCATCACCAGCTTTTAAATTCAAAGTATGTTGTTTATCATCAAGACGATTTTCAACAACACTGTAAGTAACATCAAAATATAAATCATTTATTGTATTGTTATATACTTGAGGACTGTAAAACAAGAAATTCAAATATCTTGAAGCGGATAAATATGAAGAAGATATTGTGTAATTATTTCCATCAAAATTTAACCCATCATATGAATCAACATCATAAAGATTAGTACCAACTACTAATTTATTGTATTTGGTAGAATTTACAGAATCAAAATTTGCTGACCAAATAAAAGAATTTGATTCCCATCCTATCATGTAAGAATCATAATTATCATTAAATTCAACAGAGCCAATAAAAAACATATATTGTTTATTTTTTAAAAATGGAATATTCAAAGAATATACATCAGAATAATTTGTAATACCTAAATGTTTAATTAAAGTGCTAGGATCTATACTAACTATTTCTGGTATATATCCTTCGTTTTTATAACCATATAAATTATAAAAACCTTTAGTTCCTTCTCTTAAATTATTTGATCCAATATTAAAATGTTTAAAATCTTTCAAATATATTCTCTTTGTTTCATATTTAATTTCTGAAGCCCTGTGAACATAAAATTTAGAGTAATTGACACTAATATGATTATCTGGATGATTAACATTTGAACATGAAGACATTAATCCAGATACACATGTCATAAATAGTAAACTTTTAATTAATTTATTTTTTCTCATAAATAACCTCCAAAAAGAGAGCTGACAACGTCAGCTCTTTAATTAAAATTCAAAGTTGTCGTCGTCAAAAGTAATATCTTCATCAACTTTATCACCACGAGAATATACCTTAATTGAATTTGAACCTTCAAACCAGGA
>CALVKB010000048.1 GCA_944332485.1 uncultured Bacilli bacterium
TTTGAAGTAAATTATCGTTTATCTTAGAATTCTTCTCATTACCTGCCCCTTTTCAATTCAAAATAATGTTAAGTTTCTAAGTTCTATGAATATTCAGTATCGTTTTTCTAGTAATGGTATCATTTTGCTAGTAAGGGTGTCGTTTTGTATTAAAGCGATAACACAAAGGCATCCTATAACTAACATTTTGATACAATTAATGAACTGAACCCTATTTAGTTCACTATTAAGTATTTAAAGTTTTCGTCTTTCTTGATATTAAATTTAAAAAAACAGTTTTCGTTGGTTCTTGTTTTATAAATAATTTGATAATTTTCATTTTTCAGTTCTATATTTACCCATGGTAATATATGTTTGTTTTTATCATAGACAAACCCTTGAATCATAAAATTCTCCTAATTTATTAGCTTTTTGCATTATATATATTTTGAAAAATTAAAATTTTGAAAATAAGAATTGAAAGTTTAATATGTGAATACTTTAGGAAATTGTATTTTGTTTTAATGGTATATTCTTGGAAGAACATCAACTAAATTTATTAAATTAATGGATATAATTTCAATGTTCAAATAGTTTTTTTGACAGATATAGACTTTGAAACGCTTGAATTTATTAAACATGAAGAATAAAAGATAAATATTCTTTGTGTCATGAATGTTTGACTTTGAGAAAACCTCTATTGCGATTTCATAAAAATTTAAATAAAAAAGAGAGTTAGTTAACCTACGAAATTTAGGATCGTAACTTTTCCATTATTCTTAGTCATCCTAACTCTGTTTTTTATTTTTTATATTTTTTTAATTATTTGTTAAGTGTAAGAGAATCATTTTAACTTAGAAATAATTACATAGCAAAGTCGAAATAAGCACTTTGTGAAATCACCTTCGGGTTCTAACCTTTGTTAGATTGAACTTTCGGGAAACAGAAAGTTTTTCTTATTATTAGATCAGGATATCTTTATTCTTCTTATAAGTAATGAATACCCTAGGGTATTCGAGCAAAAATTCTATAAAATAGAATAAAGGTAACTATACAAATAACTTTCAAAGAAACTATAACCTATTACGGTGGTAAAGAATAATTCAGCCTTTGTCTTATATTTTAATACAAAGGTTGATATTATGAATAGATTAGTTTTAAGAGAAATTATTAAAGAAAATGAAAGAAATCTTTTTATAAATGAGGTTCAAGAGGCGTTTCAACTTGCTTATATTAAAGAATTTGGGGATTTTGATTAAACAATTTTATTAAAGGAAGATATTGAGGAATCATTTAATGCTAAGGACGCTAAAGGTTTTTTCGCTGAAATTAATGAAAAAAGAGTAGGAGGAGTTGTCGTTTTAATTAACGAGGAGACCCAAATGAATTCATTAGATATATTATATGTTAGCAACCAATATCAAAATTTAGGAATTGAATACAAGTTATTTAAAGCAATTGAAGATAAATTTCCTAGCACGAAAATGTGGGTGACCCATACCCATATTACGATAAGAGAAATATCCATTTTTATGTAAATTGCTTAGGGTTTAAAATAGTAGAATTTTTTTCTCCTAAGCATTGTGATCCGCATCAAAAAGGAGAAACTTCAGGCAATATTCCTGTAGAAAATAATTTGTTTTTTCGATTTGAAAAGAAAATGTAATATATTGCAACTTCTATTTAATGTAGCAAATACAACTTACCTACTTTTAAATTCCTTTAAAAGTATATATAATTGAAAAAACAGGAGATTTATTATGAAGAAAATTATTAAAAGCTCATTTTCTTTATTATTACTAACAATGCTTTTTGCTTGTAATGGTTCTCAGACAAGTTCTATAGCCTCAACTTCTCAATCTACTACCTCTCAACCAACTGAAGAAACATCGATTCCTCAAGAAGATTTTACCATTGTTACTAAGGATAATGGTCTTTCGGTAGCTGAATCTAGCTTTTTATTTTCTACAGCTGCGGAGGATGATCAGTTTCCTCCAGAAGCTACAATCCGTTTGATGACTGATCAAACCTGGAATGGCTGCACCGGATTATTAGATAGAGAAACCAAAATAATCTCTGAAAATGAAGATGTGCTACCAGAAGGTTCAGTATCCTTAGATATTGTTAAAAATTCTGATATTGTTGGTTCTTCTGGAAGCAATGAAATATACGCGATAGATGTAAAATTAGATAGAACAAAAGTGAAACCAGGTCAATCAAAACTCAAAATTCAAGTTCATCCAAATAATGGCTCATCTACGATTAGCAAAAATACAGTTATATGCGTAGATATAACCATTAAAGAATATGGAACGATTGAGGTAGATACTTATAATTTAAATCTTAATGTTGATTTAACAGGATTAGATACGATTATTGAAGAAAACTCAACAAATGTTACTTCAATTACTTTTTCAATCGGTGATAACGCGCCTAGCGAAGAAGTCTATGGCTATTCAGCAGACCAAGTGAAACAAGTTTCAATTGAGATAAGTGACACTTATACTTCAGTTAGCATGGAAAATATTAATTACGCGGTCGGTCATGAATACTTTGCTCAAGTGTTTGTAGAAGGCGAGAAAGTTTCAGATCGAATTTGGATTGCTTTGGAACCAAAGCAAACCAGCCCAGATTATTCTTTTACAGTAAATAGCACAGGAAATTCAACATTTGTTGTTGAAGAAGATAATTTAACTATTGATTTAAAATTATCTGATTGTCACGCGTTATAATAATTAAATTGATTTATTAATATTTAAAGTCACCAAAGTGACTTTCTCTAATATCACAGTCATTCCATTTGGAACGATATTATTTCCGTTACGTTTGATTAAGACGATCAATGTTACTTTATGTAATTCAGTTTCATAGATATGCTTGTTGATAAAAGGCAAATTTTTGATGACGTTAATTTCAGAAAGAACGAACCCTTCTTCATCAGAATTAAATGAAGGCGCGCAGCAGATTAAGGAATTATTTTCTAAAATTATTGAGTTACCGTTAGGGGCTGATGCTTTCCCATCGTGCATAATTAATACAATCAAAAAATCTTTAGGAGTCACGCATTCTTTTAAAAGCTTATTGCACCAAGAATGATTTTTAGTAATGTTTAATTTAAAGAAAACAAATATCTTTTTCATCCGTGTAATCGTTGAATGTTTTCATGACTTCATCATTTAAAGAAATTATATCTAATTTCGTGGTTACAGTTGGTAAAAAACTTCCCTGTAAAACTAAAGATAAGATGACGACGATGAAGATGATAGAAAAGATATCATAAGGTAAATTATCTTCACCAAGCATGCTCATCGCGTAGGTTGCAAAGGCTATGGAAGCGACTCCGCGGAGTCCTCCAAAAGCAACTAATACTATCTGAGTCAGTTTAGCTTTAGTTGGGGATTAGATTGAAAAGACCACTAAAGGTCGAATTATTATAGTTAATAAGATAAAAATCAATACAGCAGGGACTAAAGTCTCATCTTATATGAAACTTCCCTCATTTCTATCATACCTTAATGGGCAAAGAAATGGGAAAATAGCATATAACTAACATTTTGATACAAAGTAAAGGTTTCAAAATTGAAGATATTTGCCGAGAAATCAGGATTTTTTCTTATTATTAGATCAGGATATCTTATTAACTCTTCTAAGTAATGAATGCCCTAGGGCATTCAAGCAAAAAA
>CALVKB010000049.1 GCA_944332485.1 uncultured Bacilli bacterium
AGCACCACCGATAATAAGTTCAGCAGCAATTCTAAGTGTTGTTGGAGAAACAGAAGGATATAAGAAACGTCCAGAATCACCAACAATGCCTGTGTATAAGAATTTACAAATATCAGAAGATACTCTATATTTTCTAGGCAATGAATAAATAAATAATGCTATCAACTCAGAGCAACTTGATAATTCATCATAGACGATATTTAAATTTCCATATGGTTCCAAATTTGGGTGATGATCAAATTTTATGACAGTTTTTGCCATATCCAAATGCTCTTCACTAACTCTAGCTTTATTTCCTGTATCACATGTGATAGCTAAAAAATTACCTTTGTGTTCTTCATACCATTTTTCATCTAATTCTTCTGGTACTGGGAAAAGTTTTGGAACAAAAGCTTCCCTGTTTTCACCAACAAAATGAACTTCCTTATTAGGAAAATTCAAACGTAACCAATAAGCTAATCCCATTTGAGAACCAAAGGCATCAAAATCAGGATTTTTGTGACGATAAACAACAATTTGATCAGCTTCTTTAATCTCTCTTAATGCTTGCTTAAATTCTTTGTTCATCTTTTTTAAATCAATTTCTTTTATATTGCTCATACGAACTCCTTTACATATAAATAACAACAAGTGGAATAATAATAGCAGCTATGACCAACAAAACAAGTGCTGAAACTACAATAGTGATTATTATTTTTCTATCTGTTGCATTTTTCATAGATGGTTTTGGTAAATCTTCATCTCTTTTTTCAAGTTCTTTATCTTTAAAAGGATCTAACATATACAAAAACCTCCTTAGTAATTTTATCATATTTAATTATTTGTACTTAATTAGAAAGAACATCAGTTATTGTTTTTTACAAATCAATTTTTGGTGAAAATTCAACGTTTTAAAAAATAAAATTATACTTGAATATTTATTTTAAAAAAGTTATATTTATTAAGGTTTTAACCGGTCCGGTAACTCAGCTGGATCAGAGTATCAGTCTTCGAAACTGAAAGTCATAGGTTCGAACCCTATCCGGATCATATGGCGCTGTAGCTCAGCTGGACAGAGCAACAGCCTTCTAAGCTGTGGGTCAGCCGTTCGAGTCGGCTCAGCGTCACCATCTTGATTAATTATTGGGGCTGTTGAAAAACCTAAAAATTGAATTTAGGATTTCACAGCTCTTTTTTTGTGCAAAAAAACGTCAAGAATCACCCTGAATCCTTGACGTTTAATATAATAATCTTGTTCTTAAGGAGATTATTATACATGGGTTATTTTACCACAACTCAAGTATTTTTAGACTTTCCTTCTACAGTAGACGAGAAGGAGTGCCTAAAAATAGACAAATTTTTGCTACTTTTAGATAAATCCGGAGTAGATTCTATTATTGAAAAATCAATTAAAAATAATACTGCAAATGGCGGTCGACCTAACGTAAATTATTACAAATTGTTTGCTACTATTCTATTTGCTTTTGCATTTTCAAAAGCCACAGTTAGAGAGATAGAAACACTTTGTAGATACGATTTGAGATACCGCTATTTGATGATGAATGAATGCCCAAGTTACTCTACAATTTCAAAATTTATTTCGAAAGTTATTTATGACAATCAAAAGGAAATTTTTAAATTAATTACAAAGCAAATTTTCAAAGAAATGGAAATTGTTCCTGGCACAATTTATATCGATGGAACAAAGATTGAAGCAAATGCTAATAAGTATAAATTTGTTTGGAAGCCATTAACATTTCATAAAAGATTAACTTTCAATTGCTCAGAAATAATTCTTAAGTATGGATTAATTCCAAATTTTGAAACTCCTGAATTGATTTCTAGCTCAACAGTTGCATATGCAATTACACATTTGGAAAAGATGGAAAATCTAGACGACAACAAAAAGGATTGTGCAAAAAAAGCCCTGTCACATATTCTTACTAAGGTCCTTGAATATGAAACAAAAGAGGCAATATGTGGGGTCAATAGAAATTCTTTTTATAAAACTGATATTGATGCAACGGCAATGGCATTAAAGAGTGATTATTACTCTGGACTAGGGACTAATATGCACGCCGCATATAATGTCCAAATTTCAGTTTCAAAGGGTGTGATTACAAGCTATCATTGTTCTCAATCAAGAGCTGATATACACGAGTTTATCGATGTTTTAGAGAACTTTTATTACAATTTTAATATTTATCCAAACAATGTTTGTGCCGATGCAGGATATGGTTCTTTTCTTAATTATAAGTATATGAAAGATCGTGGAATTGTCTCTTATGTTAAACATCAAAGTTGGGAAGGAAATGCTTCAGGCAGGTATCCTGATTCTTATCGAATTAATAAAAATAACGAATTTCAATGCCTTGGTGGAGCAATAGGAAAGGAGGTGGTTTTACCAAATCGTCATCCTAAAAAAGCCAACTCAATTTTTATTAAATTTGATGGATGCAATTATTGTTCTTTTCGATTGCATTGCAAGCGTTTTATGAAAAATGTTGATGATAATTTTAAAATATTTGAAGTTGTTAAAGAGTTTCAAATTCTTAAACAAGAATCCGAAGATAACTTGTTAAGTGTTAAAGGAATTGAAATGCGAGTTAATCGAAGTATTCAGGTCGAAGGTGTATTTGGAAATATTAAACAAAATTTGAATTATACTCGTTTTCGAAGAAGAGGATTAACGAACATATCTTCAGAAATAATGCTCTATCTATTGGGTGTTTCAATTAGAAAATTATTTACGTTTTATGAAAGTCGTAAAGTAAATAATTATTGGAAAGCTCCGTCAAACTTAGTGCCAGAAACGTTTGCAAAACCATCAGCAAAAAGACTATCGAAAAAGAGTGCTAAACAAAGAGAAATAAATATTATTAAACATACATAATTAAACATACATAAGTATGTTTAAAAACCTAAAATTGTTATGAAAAAAAGGAGCTGTGAAATCCTAAATTAAAGTTTAGGTTTTTCAACAGCCCCTTTTTTTATTTTTAAAATGTAATAAATAAGAAATATGTAAAACATATAAAATTCAGAAAAGTTTTAGGAATTAAAAGGGATTTTTTGGAATGGAAGGTTGAAGGAGAGGGGGAGATAAGTTAGCGATCGGAACCACTCTCATTCTGCCATAAGTCCCAGTAGCGGAGGTCGAATTCTGACAGATC
>CALVKB010000050.1 GCA_944332485.1 uncultured Bacilli bacterium
AATTCGTGCTTTTTTGCATGTGTTGTTTTTTCAATTTTTTAAGTGCTTAGTTTTGCATTAAATATGATAAATAACTATTAATTATTTTATATGTCACATATTCACTTTTGAAACTTCGTATATCCTTTTGTCTTTATTGATGTTTTTTAAATTTATATATCACATTTGCCTAGAGCACAAAAAAATTATAAAATTTTATCTATGAAATATTGTATTAAATGCGGAAATCAAATTTTAAAAACTAAGAAAAGATACTGTCCATATTGCCACACTGATCTTGCAAACCCAAACAATGTTGTTGAACGTGATATAGATATAGCAGTTCAACAGGTGAATGAGGAATCGAAAATTGAAAATGGTGATGTTTATAAGCAAAATGATGTCGATATACTTGATTACGAATTAACCGAAGATGAAATAAGACAATCAACTTTAAAACCTCACAAAAAGATTGTAGCTTTCTTCTTGCAACTATTTTTGGGTTGCTTTGGTGCTGCTTTCTTCTACATGGGAAGATATGTCAGAGGAATTTTGTGGTTTGTTTTCTGTGCTTTATTCTGTTTGTTGTACTTTATAATGTACTACTATGTCTTTGTAGTTTTAGTTATCACAAATATAGTTATGAGTTTATTTATGTTATTCGGAAAACAAACTGATAGTAACGGAATTGAATTGCAATGAAAACTTTCAGATTATTCGAATTTTTAAACCAAAAAATCAAAAAGAACATCATAGATTCTCAACTTTATGAATATGTTACAAATAACATAAATATCGTCGATGAATTTATTAAACCTTTCAATTTAACATACAACATAAATACACCTTTCACTTTATTGAAAGCTTATATCATGATTGAGATTCTATACAACAAGCAAAAAATTGAAAATAGTGTTGGAAATTACAAGGAAACTCATGAAAATTTACCATATATAAGTTATGAAAATATGAATATATATATCCCAATTTTCAATGAGGAAATAAACGCAATTTACGACAAATATTACACTGAATTGAATAAATTCCCCTATAACGAACTTAAAGATAATTATTTAAAAGAAGTCATAAACCCTTTCGCTCACTACGGATATGATCTATTCAACTCCAACTTCACATCTTTGAAACTTATAAATATTCATAAACACCAAGCATACTTCTACTTTGAGGAATTTGAAATCATCCTCTCAATAACTGATCAAGGTACTTTGGAAGTTTCTATCCCATTATTCGATTATGATCATATCAAAAGATCTTTTGAAGATTTAAAACCTAAACTTATTAAATTGATGGAATATTACTACAATTTCGACAGGGAGAACTTCATATTGGAGTTGTTAAATTCTAATTTTATATCAAAGGAACTTTACGATAAGATAAACCATCTCACTATAAAGAAAAACAAAAAAATTATACAACGTATATCAGAATCAAAGAAAAAATTTATCAAAAAAAATTTGTAATAAAAAATTGCTGCAGATACTGCAGCATTTTTTTATTTTTACAAAACTTCTTCTTTCATCTCATTGATTGAGGAACTTAAATCATCCTTACCTTCACTTGGATTGAAAGGTTCCCCTTGCACTTCGTTTAAAAGTTTTGAAGGAATTGTTCTTCGATGTTGAGAATGTCCTTTTTCATCAACTTCGGATAACTTTGGAGAATTTTCGTCTAACTCATCCTCAGCATCCTGCTCATCATCGATCTCGCCAACCAACTCTTCCAAGCAGTCCTCCATCGATATAACACCGATCAAATGTCTCTCATCATCCAAAACCATCGCTAACATCTGTTTGAGTTTTTTCATCCTGTTGAACAAAATTGAAACTCTTGAATTGCCTTTGACAAACATGCATGGGTTTATGATATCCGAAAGTTTAACGTTTCTTTCAATAAGCATCTCATAAAAATCCCTCTGTAAGATAACACCGATAACATGACCTGTTGATGCATCAATATAAGGAACACGGGAGTAGTTGTTCTCCATAAAAACATCCTTCATCTCGTTGATGCTCATAGCATTTGTCAAATAAACCAAACGTTCGATAGGTTGCATGACATCCTTGACTAAGGAATCATCAAACTGCAAACTTTTCTTTATTAAATCGTGCTCTGTTTGATTGATAACACCTTCCTCCTTGATATCGGAGACAACCATTGAGAATTCCTCTTCGGTGAAGGTTGGCCCTTTTTTGTTAAGTTTGAAGATCTTGATAAGCAAAAATTTCCAACCATCGAAGACTTTGGCGATAATCCAAAATAAGTAATAAACAAACAATATCGGATAGGCCATCAACATCAAATATTTATCTGGCATCTCCTTTGCTATTAATTTTGGCGTAATCTCACCGAAAATCAAAACAACCACAGTCAAAACAAAAGTCGAAACCCACGGACCGTTTGTCTCACCGACTAAATACGTAAAAAGAAGTGTACCAATTGTTGATGCACCGATGTTAACAAGATTGTTACCAATTAGCAAAGTTGAAATAAGTTGATCGTACTTTTTATGTAATTTTAAAATGTATTTAGCCCTTCTTTTAGTTTTAGCTAAAGCACGCAAACGTGTTTCAGAAACTGATGTAAATGCAGTCTCACATGCTGAGAAAAATCCCGAGAGCAAGATGAGAATGCCTAAGCACACCCACAAAGCAATTTGCACTGGTGTTGTCAAATTAGAATTCATATTCACATCTGACAATGTGAACAATTTCAAATTGAATAAATTAGTTAAAGGATCAGGGTCCATTTAAAAATACCTCACAATGTTTAAATTGTAGCAAAAAATTCAATCTTATTCAAATATTTTATAAAGCGTTAATAAATACAAATAAAAAAAGAGACCGAAGTCTGATGTGTACCCAATAAGCTGGACAAGTTAATTGGATTATATCATAAGCTCAACATGGATGCCTCCCTAAATTTGGA
>CALVKB010000051.1 GCA_944332485.1 uncultured Bacilli bacterium
GACAGGTAGATATGAACCAGACATGGAAACCAAGAAAAAGTTAGTCGCTCTCTTCAATGAGATTGGCATGAAATTAGGTGATTAAATTAAAAAAAGGGGATGATGGCAAATGTCAAAGGGATTTAACGAAGCTACAAGAGTTCAAATGCCAGCCATGGTTCATTTAACCAGGTTAGGATACAAATACTATGGAAAATTAAGCGAAGCTGATGCTAATTCGAAGTATGATCCTGATACTAATATTTTGCTTGATGTTTTTAGACGCCAATTTGCAAAGTTGAATCCTGAACGCGCTGAGACTTTTGAAGAAACATTCAAGGATATAAAACAAGAATTAGACAATAATGATATTGGCAAAAGCTTTTATAAAAGATTAAGGAGCGCTTCGCCTGTTCGTTTAATAGATTTTGATAATCCCGAAAATAATGAATTCCATTTAACGGCCGAATTTACTTGTAAGAGGGACGGAGAGGAATTCAGACCTGACATAACTTTATTTGTCAATGGCCTTCCTCTATGTTTTATCGAGGTTAAAAAACCTAATAATCCCGGTGGAATGATTGCCGAAAGCAATAGAATGACCAATCAGCGCTTCCCCAATAGAAAATTCAGAAGGTTTATCAACATCACGCAATTGATGATTTTTTCTAACAACATGGAATACGATACGCTTGATGGCATCGTTCCAGTTCAGGGTGCTTTTTATTGTACGGGTTCAAAAAGCAAAGCTTACTTCAATTGTTTTAGAGAGGAAAACAAGCTGAATGAGCCAATTGCGCCTTATAACAAAAACTATCCATATTTGGATGTTGACTCGCAGGTAGAAAAAAAGATATTGAGCGATTTCAACTGCCAGGTAATTCACACGTCGCCTGAATATCAAAGTAATCTTGATATAAATACTCCGACAAATCGAATCATTACTTCAATGTGCAGCAAGGAAAGGCTTCTTTTCCTTGTAAAATACGGAATTGCTTATGTCAAAGACGAAAGAGAAGTCGATGGCGTGATGCAATCAATAGACGAAAAACAGATAATGCGCTATCAACAACTGTTTGCCGCCTTGGCTATTCGAGAAAAAATAGATCAAGGAATGATGTCCGGCGTTCTTTGGCATACACAGGGAAGCGGTAAAACAGCTTTATCGTATTATTTGAATTATTTTTTGACGGATTATTTCGCTAAAAAGAATCAGGTTGCCAAATTTTATTTTATTGTCGACAGGCTTGATTTGCTTGAACAAGCATCGCAAGAATTTCAAGCTAGGGGGTTGATTTTCAAGACGGCTAATTCGCGTGAGGAGTTGATGGCTCAGTTCAGAAATAATCAATCACTAGAAGGCAGCAAAGGGAGCAATGAAGTAGTTGTCGTAAACATTCAAAGGTTTGCAGAAGACAAGGAAAAGGTTGTTCTTCCTGCTTATACCACAAATCTTCAACGCGTTTTCATAATAGATGAAGCTCACAGAGGCTACAAGCCTGATGGTAGTTTCCTTGGAAATTTATTTGAAGCTGATCCGAATTCCGTGAAGATAGCCTTGACGGGCACGCCTCTGCTTAAAGCGGAGAGGGCTTCGTGGAAAATTTTCGGAAATTACTACCACACTTATTATTACGATAAGTCGATCGAAGACGGTTACACTCTTAAGGTGATTAGGGAACCTATCGAAACCTCCTACAAAGAAAAGCTCTCCCAGATATATGAACGCTTGGAAACGCTAGTTCAAAAGAAAGACGTTAGGCGCTCAGACATAATCGAACACGACACTTACGTTAAGGAATTGCTTCGTTATATTATCTCTGACCTAATTAAATTCAGAACCATCCAAGGTGATAATACTCTTGGCGGTATGATAATTGCCGAAACGAGCGAACAGGCTAGGAAGCTTTACGCTTATTTCGATGAAATTCAAACTGAGTTGAATGTTAATAGCTCAAAACCATCTAATTTAAAAACTGGGCTTATCCTACATGATAGCGACGACAAAGAAACAAGGAAGCAGATAGTCAAAGACTTTAAAAAGAATATGACTATCGATATTTTGATTGTCTTTAATATGCTTCTCACTGGCTTTGATGCTCCAAGATTAAAGAGATTGTATTTCGGTAGAAAGTTAAAAGACCATAATCTTTTACAGGCCATTACGAGAGTAAATAGACCTTATAAGGGAATGAAGTATGGCTACGTCATCGATTTTGCCGACATCAAGCAAAACTTTGAAGAAACCAATGCAGCTTACCTTAGAGAGTTGAATAGATTTAACGATACTAACGAGGTCGGCGAAGATAATGTTACAAATACATTTAACCAGATTCTGGAAGATAAGAACGAATTGATAAGGAAGATAAAAGAAGCCAAGGGTGTTGTTTTCAATTTCACAACTGACAATGCTGAGCAATTCAGCAAAGAAATTTCAGAAATAGATGATAAAGAAAGGCTTCTTGAAATCAGAAAGGCTCTGACAACAATAAAGGATTGCTTTAATATCGGTAGAATCTTTGGCGATGAAGATCTGAAAAATACTTTAAAAAGACTCGAGATTAGCAAATTGCCTTTTCTCATTACAGAAGTTCAGCACCATATTGATAACATCAACCAAAAATCGGCTCTGATGGCTTCCGATGCGACCAAGCAAATGATAAACGAGGCGATGGCTGATATTACTTTCAGGTTCACTCCACAGGCTGACGAGGAATTAAAAATCGAGGATGGAGGCAACGAGCTG
>CALVKB010000052.1 GCA_944332485.1 uncultured Bacilli bacterium
TAACATATGGTGAGTTACTGGTCATTGTGCCGATAGAAACGATGGGGAAGCCGCGCATCGACGGGTAGCGGAGCTCCTCGTATGGAACAATACTGCCAAATTGAATTTGAGTTTCACTTGGAATAGTATCTTCATAACCATCCCAACCAACGAAACCTGTACACAAAACTGCCCATGGGAAGAATCTATCACCAACAGTGACATTTTGCACCCACATGTAGTTGAAAACGTTAGGTGTACTTGGGTTGACAACTTGCAAATCATATTTCTCCAAGAATTCCCTATGTGTACCTGTGATGTAGCTTGGGATTTGTTGTGGATATGATTCAATCCAACCATCAGAGCCCCAAGTAATTTGTTGATAAAATTCTGGATCTTTCGGTAATGATGGATGTGGATATAAAGTTATATCACTCATCACACGATAACTGTAATTCTCTTTAATTAAGCTTGAATATACATCAGGATTTGTTCCCCAACCAAGGTTATTGTAAACCAAGCCGTTTGCCAAAGTATCATAAACCTGTATTGCTTCACCATCGACGCTAGGAAGTTTAATGTAATCACCCTTCTTAACTTCAATTTGAATTCCAGGCTTACTTGAGTCACTATCGACAAAACTTGAATCCTTAGATGTCAAACTTGTCAACTGAGCAATTGATTCAAATGGATGTGACATGAAAGTGACAACAACAGTTTCACGTGGATCGTTGTTAGTAACAGTATCATCAGCTGTATTCCATTGTAAATCGAAATTCTGAAGATTGGTAAATGGATCATACAAATATGGAACACTGGAAACATTACCCTCATCATCAAACTGCATCTTATAGTCTTTGAATTTGATATTAGTACCACCATTATCAGCTTTGATAGCTCTCAACAAACGTTCAATCTCATATCTTGAATTCAAAACATTCAAAATAACTTCTGCATTGTTGGATGTGGCCCAACCATCAAATGAACTTGCACCGATTGTTTCCAACAATGGTGTATTCATATTGACTGTCATATCAGTGGTGATAGTTCTTGTACCACTGAACAAATAAGAACCGACATTTGTCAACTTAGGTGCGTTGAAGTAAATAGTACCAGTGTTAGCTTGAGAAGCGACATTGAATGAGAAATGATCACCGATTGTCTCAACATTCGGCAAGTTGATATATGTTGCATTTGTTGCAGTACCAGCAATATTTGCATTGAAGAAATTACTACCGATTTCTGTGACATAATACATATCCATTCTCAAAGATGTTATAGCTTTCAAATTCGTTGAAGATGTCAAATTTGCAGCTGGTGAAGTTGTATTGAAACCACCACCATCAACTGTGCTTGTTTTATTTGAAGCTTCAGAAGCATTAGTCGGATTATTATTCAACAAATTGACACCTGTGATCATCGTATTAGATGAAGTATATCTTGCTTTGTACAAGTTAAATACATCAGTAGATGAACTGACCGATAATTCATCTTGCACAAACCTAGGAGCTGACATGACATTGCTAGATAAGCTGGTCTTACCAACTGAAACGATCGGGAAGCCGGCCATTTCTTTGTACAATGTTTCACTATCAGAAACAACTGAACCTAAAACAACATTAGCAGTAGCTTGATCTGTTACACCTGTCACGGCAACAGCCCACGGGTAAGTTACACCAGCAACAGTCCAGTTTTGGACCCACATATAATGGAATGCATTAGGTGTTGATTCATTGACAACCTTCAATTCATAACTTGTGATCAATTGTGTATGATCATCGTTTTGATAGTTGTGAGTAGGAGTAGCATAGTAAGCATAATATGTAGCACTTCTGTTATATACAGTTTGTGTATTAAGTTTGAAACCACTGCCATCATCATTTGAGAACCAACCAACGAAATACTTACCATCATCTGTCTTTGTTTGACTTGGAGTTGGAATGTAGCTCAATTGCTTACCATCCAATGGATCGATATTAGTGATAACACCATTTGTGGATTCACCTTCATATGTTGGTGCATCATTAACAACAAACTGGTTGACCAAAGTTATAGTTTGCTTCTCCATACAAACAGCAATAAAGGTATTACCTGAATTCATCAAATCTTGATATGTTGTTGAATCAGTTAAAAGAACTGTTGTAGGATCATCTATTGAAGTTGAAGAATAAATACCCATATAAGTTGTATTTATATCCTTACTTGTAACACTTGTTGGCAACTTAGAAGCGATGCCTTCACGTGTCAAAGCTTCGGATATTGTCTCGTCAGCGTATATCTTCAAACTGATTGTATCTTGATTTGCAAAACCTTCATCACTGATATTGACGGAACTCAAGTCTAAAGTGACTGTCTTGTATTCCATTCCAAAAGCATAAATATCCATACTATAGCTAGGTTTATAAGTTGATATATCAGTTATCTGAGTACCCAAACCGAAAGCTCTGGTGTACCATCTAAGTTCGGTATTAGCAGCAGTAACACCAACTTCACTAGCTGTAGGAATAGTGTTACTATTGGATGTCAACAAATTATTACGGTTGATGTTGATAGTCTTCAATAAACTACCATCAGCTTTGTAATAATTGACAGTGATGATATCACCCATGGATTCTTTACCATTTGTAATATCGCAACTTGTCGCATAAGCATCAGCTAAGAATTCTTCCTCTTGATCGATGGAAGTTACATAAACTGATTGTGCTTCACTTGTTGTAATACTGACACTTGAAGAATTAAATTTATTTTGGAAGTAGGTTTGAAGTGAACTTGCATCAGCAGATGTTGTATAAAAACCATCCAATATAGTCAAACTGACAACGTTCAAATTTGAATTCAAAGCAGGCATGTTGACGTGCAAATTACAAACTTTAATTCTATGAAGGAAGTTATTGCTTGTGAAACTTGAATTCGTATTAGTACCTGTGTAACTTGATAAATTCAAATACAAATCATCGATAAAATATCTACTTGATAAGAAGTTATTTCCGATTGTTGTAACATTTGGCAAATTGACATAAACATTGTAATTATGGAAAGCTTTTTCTGAATTATTCAAACTTGCCTCATTGAAAACATCGTTGTTGATCGTATCTACAAGAGCATTATCGATTGTTAAGTGCTCTATGTTGTACAATGCATCTCTGTTGACGTATGTTCCATCTTTTTCATCATCACCGGAGAATCCATAAGAATCTACTGTGACAGTAGGAGTTATTGTTGTACCATCACCACCATTGATATCACCAAGCGATGTATTATCAGAGCTACTGGCATAGTACAAAACTAAATTACTCTCAGCACGATTAAGTGAGGTTTGATAATGAGAAACAACATTTTCCTTCGATCCATACATATCGATAACAAAGCTCGGCACTGGCATAGCACCACTGACCTTACTACCGATACCGACAATAGGATATCCGGCCATCTCTTTAAATCTGACTTCATTTGTTGAAACAAATGAACCGATCTTAACTTCATCTGTTGTGCTCAAAGCTTCATATCCTGCATCGCCAACATAACCTGAAACAACTACAGCCCACTCATAGAACTTACCATTTGCGGTGTAATTGTGCACCCATTCATAAGTGAAGACATTAGCTGTTGATTCAGAAACAACATATTGATCGTTCTTTTCAATTCCAACATACCATGTTCCACTGAAGGTGCTTGAATTCATCCTTGTGATGCTGGTATCGTTTATCAAAATATCATCATCTTGAACCATCGATGGATCATTTGTTTGTGTCAAACGTGTGATCTTACCTTGGTAAGTATGACCGCTCTCAGTTATAGTAACCTGGACATCTTGGAAGTTGTAGGCTCTCTCATCTTGTGGAATATCAGCATACTGATAATAAGCACATTTGATTGAAAGATTATCTTGATCACCATTTTCAAAATTGACAAAACGGTTATTTGCAGAACTGAAACTCCAAGAAGCACCGCTTGATATCTTCGATGCTGTTGACATGTCGCTTGTTTGATCTGCAAAAGCTATCAACTCTTTGGTAACCTGCAATGATTTACCGAACAAGAAAGCTTTGCTTGTATCTGATATTGTCAAATTATTAACAGCTTTGACATCACTTATAGTGGCACCAGAAGCACTTAATGCTGCACCATCTTTAGCTACATAATACAACTGTTTGTCAAATTTTGTCACATCAGCTACGTAATCTTCATCAGCAATTGCAACATTAGCATTGATAACTATGTTAGGTTGTGTTGGAGCTGTTGCAGTATTTGCTGAATAAAGATTGTACTTATATGTGTAATATACATTTGAATCAACATTGGAAATATTGTCCAATGTGTGTGTTGTCAAAATAGGAGAAGCGTAATTCAAACTTACACAACCAAGTTCAAATGTTGTATCAAGTCTTGTCGGTAACAATGCATTAGTTACAACGCTATTATCTGTTTGATAAGTGTATGGAGTATTCAAAGTATCACTACCGATATCAAAACTTACACTTGCAGTTGTACCATTAGTTTCATAGCCATATTGTCCGATATAAACAAAGACTGTCTCATTATTCATGATCTTAAGTTTGTTGTATTCACCGGTCTTGTAGCCATCATCGATGACAAAATACTGCAAATTAGCATTCTTAGTGTCATCGGAGAAATCAATATTTATCGAATTCAAGTCAGTACCATCGTAATTTTGACCATCTTGCATACCTGTAAGTAAAGCTGGGAGTGTTGTACCAGCAGTGTAGCTTGTTAAATTGATGCTATCACCTTGTTTAACTACAGAGTAAGTGTAATCATAGTCTCCACCTTTATCTTGTTTGACCAAAACCAAGGAGTATTTATCACCATTGTCATCATTGACAGCTTTGATTGTAGCTTTAAGTTTGATATCACCGAACAATTCAATGGTGGAAGGATCAGAAACTTCGACAAACTGACTACCATCATGTTTATAATAAACAATCTTAGCATGTGTTGAATTTGTATTTGTCATGATATTCAATGGATCGACAAAATGCTGAGGTGTGGAACTATCAGCACCAGCTTGCAATGAATAATCATCCAAAGTAAGAAGATTATCAGACTCTATATATGTTCCATTAGTCTTACTATCTTCCAACCAAGTGTTGAGTAAGCCTTCATCAAATTCGATAGTCAATGAACCATATTGAACTTGATGTGGATAAATTCCTATGACAGTTCCTTCAAGACCGTTATTCACCAAAGATGTGAAGACTTTCTTCATAGAATCTTTGGTCAAAATATTCAACAAACTTTCGTTTACTGTTGTATCAACACCTGATAAATCAAAGACACCTTCATTTGTTGTCAACAATTCACCATTTAAGTATAAATCAAAACCGTTGGTGACGTATTTACCGTTTGTTGAAACGATTCTTGGATCACCGAAATTAAGATTATCTGTGACATTAGGTGTCAAAGAAGCTAAACCAGATGCTAAATTAGCAAAAGTTCCATAAGTTGTACCACCATCATCACCGAAGACTGTTTCAGAAACGCTCAATGTGGCTTGAACTTTTGTTGATGTAACTGTTAAAACAAGTTCATTTACCAAAGTAGCTTCATCATCAGTTGAAGTGCAAACTTTCGCAATCTGATAATCTGTTCCAGCATCAGATGTATTTCTATAACCGAAGTTATCAACAGTTTCACCCAATTTCACTTTATCATAAACCAATGATGTTGAAGCACCATCAGAAAGACTCAATGTGAAACTTTGAGCGACTTCCGTATAATCATCTTTGACCAATTGCAAATTAGTTGGGAAAGTAAATTGTTCATAATATTTTATTGATGTATCAAAATTAGTGTAAGTATCCTCTAAATTGAATTTAGATGTTACTAAATCACTATCTAAAACAACAGTCATCTCACGTTGTTTGAGAATAGGTCTTATAGTGACATTGTCAACATTGATCAAAACCAATTCAACGCCAGGAGCATAGTAGAAGATCTTACCAAGATAAGAAACTTCAAAACCAGCTAAAACCAAACCTGGATCGGAAACTGTGATATCGGAGACAGTTGGCAATTTGAAAGCTTGGTTATAATCAACCATGTATGTCATAGTATCATTATCAAAGTTACCTTGTCTTACAGAAACTGTTTGATCTAATAAAGGTGATTCATTGGCTTCAGTTGACAATGCTGAAGAAGTAGTACCACTTTGATCATTATTGATGGTGATATTGTTGTAGTAAACTGTGTTACCTCTATTTTCAACATCCAAAGTCACCAAGGTGTACTCATCCTTGAAGACATATTCAATCTCAGTGTCAGAAGTGATAGTAATAATATCACCAACATTGCGTTCTTGTCCATCAACTAAGATCTTAATCAAATGTAAATCAGGATTGCTTGAGAACAATTCTTTGATGACAAATTGAGAATTTGCTAAAACGTAGAATTTTTCACCAGCTTGGAAATCTTGATCTTTCATGTAGAATGTCTCAGAAGAAAGATCTGTCATATCTTCGTGGGAAACATTGTATGTTATTGAATAGTAATCGGAGAATTCTGGATGTGAATTCTCAATCCACAAAGCTTTGAATGTTATATCCTTTGTAGCTGGGATATTTGTCGAACTATTATTGTACAAATTGATAGGATTCTCACTCTCATCATACCAACCTTTGAAGGTGTAACCTTGCAAAGTTGGATCAGCTGGGAATGTTATATAACTACCAGCATTAACCTGAATTGGAGAAGTGGTTGGACCTTGATAATTTGTATTATTGTAGTCGAAAGATACAGTGTATTTTGTTGTCTCACTTGTACCCCAAACCGCTCTAAAGATGATCGTATTTGTGTAAACATCACCTGTTGGAGTATATTGTTGACCGATGGTCAAATATTCGTTGGTGTTGACAACTAACCATCCGATCAAAACGGCTTGTTTGGAGATCAAAACTTCCGAAGCACCAGGTAAGGTGAAAGGAGTATTCAATTCCATCGTACCAACTAAACTTCTATTATCAGCAAAATATCCACCTTGTAAATCAAACTGATAATCAACTTTGTTGTAACTATCCATGAAAACTGGTGTCAATTGGATATTTCTTGACATGAAGATAACATCATTTTCATAGTAAATCTTACCATCATTACCTTGCCAGTAAGCCAAAATCTTACTAGCAGAATTGATGCCTCTAACAGTAACTGATGAGTATTGATTGACATTGAAAACCAAACTACTCTCTGTTGAAGTAGCAGTATCTTTGACCATATTGGTGGTATTTGTTTCATCAACGCTGTAATTTGTATCCAATACATAAGTCAATTTGAATACGTTTTCGGTTTCATAAGTGACAATCGGAGTTATTGTCATATCACAATTGACTGTGAAATACTGATTACCATGATCTTGTTTAGTGATTGTTGTTTGATTACCTAAGTTATCAGTTATAACAAATCCGGTGATTGTACCTAACAAACCGCTTGAAACTCCCTTGTATTCAACTGTGAATAAGGATAGATCAATCTGAGTGTTACGAACAACTTCAATGCTACTGGAAGCACCACTGTTACCAATTTCTGTTTCACCGTATTTCAAAACATTGGTGTTAGAGACATTTGCAACAACACTAACTTTGTATTTCAAAGCTGAATAAACAGCATAATAAACTGTATTTTGGTTTAAATCAGCTGTCAAATTGACACTTTGACCACCTATATAGTCAGCATCGGTGTCATTAGGTGTGGTTGACCAACCTAAGAACTCATAATTTTCCCTATAGGCATTTGGCAATGTCAAGTTGATACTGGTAGCTTTGTAAACTGTGGTTTGTTGATAACCTTGTTGCAAAGTTCCACCGTAAGTGATGTAGGAAACAGATATTTCCTTATCATCAGCGTATCTTGCTATGAATGTCACATCGCTATTAAGGTAAACCTTGTCACCGGCGTTGAAAGTTACAACTTTGTTGTTGATTGTAGCTTCCCAATGAGTGAAGGCAACTTCACCATCAGCACCTTGTTTACTTGCTGGTAATGGCAATGTAATAGGTGTGGTATTGGAATAAACACCCTCAGTTGTAGCGTCGGAATAATCGATGGTTGATTGAGCTTGATAAGTAACACTGTATTTACTCTCGTAAACAGCTTCAAATCCCATTCTGGTTTCTTTGACCAAATCATATGTGAATTCACTACCGACAGTCAAGAAGGTCTTGTAATCATATGTTGATAACCAACCTAAGAATTTTTCGCCGGAAGCGACAACATTTGGCATCACTAAAGGACTTGTCTTCAACTCAGAGTATAAAACTGCATAAGTATTAGGCAAATTCTCAACATAACCTTTATTCTTAGTATCGAAGGTAAAGATGATGTATGAATTATCATCGATGGTACCATCGACAGATTCAAAGCAAGCGGTTAATGTGACGGAATCTGTAACAGAATATAAGTCACTATTTGAATAGAAAACACCATTTTCATCAACCCAACCGATGTGGGAGAATTTGTTCTTCATATCGGTATTCAACAACTCAACTTTTGGCAATGAAAGTTTGGTGTTGTTTATCAATTCATTTCCTTGGACTCCGATAACAAGATTTGTTGAAGAAGTATAAGAATATGTACCATAATTCTCATCAACAAGCAATGTGACAGTGACAGGTTTGTTTTCATAAACTGCGATAAAAGTCACACCATCATTTGTCAAGGTGATCTCTTGACCAGGATAATATGTGGAGAAGGTACCATCGGAATTATTAACCAAATATGAGACGATCATACCATAACCTTCACCACTTGAAACAGTGTGAGTACCACTTGGCAAAGTGTAAGTGTTACCTCTTACAACTTCGGCTGTTCTTGTAACCTTACTACCATCACCTTGGATAACTTCACTTAAACTTCCAGTCAATGTCAAAGTTTGATCAACATTTATAACACCGAAATCGAATGAGAAGTTGTACTTGTAGTTCTCATAAATAGCATAGAATGTAGTTTCTGCTTGAGTTAAAGTTTGTTCACCAGTAACTATAGATAAAGGATCATTGTATTTGGTGGACCAACCTTTGAAGATCATATTCGGTTTGGAAGCAAAATAATTATCAACATTGATAACAGGGTTATCCTTTGCGAAGACTTTAACTTCTTCGGATTCTCCGCTGAAGCTTCCATCTTCAACATCGAATTTAACCAAATAGTAATTATCAACATCATTACTGAACACAGGAGTAAATTCCATATCACGAGTTGGAGTGACCACTTGATTTCCTTTATATTGGAAATATGATTCACCACCATCATCATTGATGGACTTCAAAATCCAGTATTGGAATTCATTTCCCTCAGTATATGGATCATAAGCCACTGGCAATGTGAAACTTTGTCCAGCGACAACACTTATAACATCAGGAGTATTATCAACTAAAACATATTCTGTTCCATCGCCTTTGGAAAGATTGTATGTGATTGTGTAACTTTGATCAGTATAAACTGCAGACAAAACAACATTGTGAGTTAACACAATTTGATCACCGATCTTATAAGTATTGCTTGTTTCATCAACCCACATACCTAAAGTACGACCGGAATTTGTTGTAACTGTAGGAACTTTGAAATTTTCACTTGGGTTCAAATATTCAACATTGTTAGGTATAACAACACCATCACGGGTGACACTACCTTCAACGTTGGTATATTGAACTTTGATCATGTCAGCGTAAATTGCCTTCATTGTGACATTGGTTGAACTTGGGAAGACAACATCGTTGATGGAATAAAGTTTGTTATTTGAGGTATCCAACCAACCGATTAAGAATGTACCACTCTTAGTTGCATTTGGTAAGGTGAATGAAGAATTCATACTTACGATAATCGAATCGGATGAATTGACTAAAGTACCGCCATTACTATCAAAGTTAACTGTAGCTTGAGATTGAGTGTAAATTGCGGTTAAAGTGATGTTTGAAGTGATTGTAATAGTGGAATCTTTGTAATATTGATTACCTAAACTATCGACAAAATAAGATAAGTCGGCAAAATATTTCTCATCGATCTTATTACTTAATCCTGAGACATTCAAAACTAATTTGGAATTGTAATCCAAATTTTCATTATATGTAGCACTACCAGCATTGTTGTTGAAATTGATAACAACATTGTACTGATTAACATCCCATAAGGCGTACAATGTGACTGATGTTTGTTCAACTACGTATGGATCATTGACCTTATTATTACCAAGCTCGTCACTATAAATACCTCTTAAAGTGTAGTTTTGGCGAGTCAAAGTTGGTAATGAAATCTCAGCACCGACATAGGTGTTTATGACCAAATCATTGATTCCATCACTAGCTTTGATAGTGACAGTTGCTTGTTGAACATCTGGATGAGTATCTTCTCCACTGACATACAAGTGCGGTTTGACAAGTTCAGAGAAGATATTACTATCAAGCATGTAGTAAGCATAAGTTGGCATATCTGCGACGTAAATCTTGTAATCAGCAGTTGCGAAAGTGTGAGAGTTATCTGAGAACTTGACAAAGCTCTTGGACTCAAGATTGATAGTAGCAAGTGCACTATTTTGATCATAAGTACCGATATTCATCTTTGTGACATTCTCAGGGAGTGTCAAGCTTGTCAAAGAAGTCTGAGAGAATGCACCAGCGTAGATTGTCTTGGTGTAGACAATATTATTTTGACCAGAATTTGGAAGATTTTCGATGGTGTAACTTGTCAAATTACCGAAGTATTTAACAAAAGATGTACCATCAGCAGTCAACAAACCGTTATTTGTTGTCTTGAAGTGAGCATTATCCAAATTAACTTGAATATTTGTCAAGTTAGGAGTTCTTGTTAAAAATTCTTCAGCGATTATTTCAACATTGCTACCCAACATCAATGTTTCGAGAGTTTGAATATTATCAAATGTTCCCTTAGGTAAAACTGTAATACCATTGGCATTTGATAAATCGATCTTCTCGATACTAGGAGCACCATCGAAAGCTTGAGTGATAGTCTTTAAAGTGTTGTTATTAGCACTGACAGAGATATTCTTAACATTGACATAATTCTTCTCAGCACCGAAAGATCCAGGAGCTAATTCAACAACATCCATGCCGTTAATCTGGGCTGGGATGATGACAGTTTGAATCTCGTTGATACCTTCTGGAGCATCAAGACCATTGGTGTTCAAACCGGTGATCTTGACAGTTGTTCCACCATCAAGAACATCCCAAGTGAAGTACTCAGCGGTCATCTCATCAAGCAATGAGGAAACCAAAACTGTATTTGTTGTAAATCCATTGACAACCTCAGAATATGGGTTGTATTGTGAAGAGGTGACAACTTCATCATACCAGTATTGTAAAACTTTGTCGGTGAAGGTGTCTTTCATGGTCAAACTGACATCTTTAAGAACTCTCCACTCAACATTACTTGATAAACCATCCTCTTTGAAAGTGACTGTGATCAAATCACCACTTTGTTGAATTTCATCCCAAGTGTAGAATGTATTTTGATCAACATAACCGAATTTATCAACCAAAGTTTGTGAAAGATTTTTATCAGTCTCTTTATAGAAATTCACTAAAGATCTGATCAAATTGAAAACTTTCTTACTTCCTGCGTATAAATCAAGATTGATATCTTCGTTGATAGTAGGTATCTGTTTAAGCGAATAATCACCACTTAAAATCAATCTTGTTGATGAATTAATAGCACTGACATTGATAGTTGTAACTGTGCTTGGCAAATATAAATCTGGGTATTTTTCAGTATCGTTAGATAACAATTTACCATTCAAAGTTGTAAGTTTCTTCGAAGTTAAATCGATCTTATATGAAGGATTGGCAGAATATGGTATTGAGCCTAATACTTCGATATTACTATCTTTGATGTTGAATTCAGTTAACTGATTGTAACAATTTGCAAAAGCCCCATCAGCAATGGTGGTAACTTTGACTTTTGTTGGACCCATAGCGTTTGAGAACAAAACGATGTTTTCAAGATTGCTACCGAGTTCGGTTAAACCGGTTATAGTATCACCTGAAGCATTGTATGTGAAAAGCAAACCTTCACTATCATCTTGAGAGTAAAGTTGACCGTTTAATTTCAAAATTTTAGTGGAAGAATCAGCTGCTTTTGCTAATTCAGACAAACTGGAAATTGCGACATTTGTATGAATGTAATAATTATCACTGTTGTATGAATATTTCCAACCAGCGAATAAGAATCCACTCTTGGATAAAGGAGAATTGAACTGATAGAAATTATCTTTATCAGTGTACAACTTGTAGGTGTTTGTTAAATTCTGCAATGAATTACCAAAATTGGAAATTGAACTTACCGAATTATTAGTTGTTTCAACTAAAACGACAAATCTTGGATAAAGAGTGATATCACCTTTGGTTCCATCATCGGAGTAAATACTCTTCATACCTTCAGTGTAGTCTAAATTCTGCACACCTTCAGTATTACCATAACGTTCAGTTGTATAATCGACAAATTGTCCAGTTTCCTTAGCTTGATAACCATCGAAAACGTAGTTTGGATTTGCGCTATCTTTATAATTATCAATATCGTTGAAATCGAAGTTTTTACCCATAATACCGTAGTATTTATTGGAGCCTGTTGGCAATTTGAGTTCAATTGTATATTTATAAATAGCATAAAGTTGAATATCATTTGTCAATAATGAGTTAGCATATTGATCTTTCAATACTAAATCGTTATTGTTAATGACATTTGTATAACTGCTGACATCTGATTGATTGATAAAACCTTCAAATTCATAGTTTGCAGTTGACATATAGTCCTGCAAATCTAATCTACCACCGGTGTAAGTTGGATCACCATAACTGTTGTAAGTATTATAGGCAAAATCAAGAGATTCACCCATATTCAACAACAATTTGAGAGTGTTGTTAGAATTTGAAACAACTTCCAAACCGAAACCTATTTCTGATCCATCGTTAAGTGAAGATAAGACATTGTTGATTGTGATGGTGTTGACAAATCTTGCATACAAAGTACGGCTACCAGTTGTATTATCATCAACGTAGTTGAAAGTTGTGTTACTTGAAGTGCGTTCAAACAATCTATTGGCATTGTCAAATTTGATCAATGTGCTATTGTTGTTCAAAGTTGCTTGGGTGTAAATACCATTTAAAGTACCATCAACAACATTGAATTGTTTAGTATCAATAGCGATACTATCACCTTTCAAAGCTTCATATTGAGCATCAGCACTGGAAGATTGAAGTTTAGTGTTAGTCTCAACCAAACTACCGGATTGATTCTCGTAATGTTTGATTGTGATCGTGTAGCCGAAAGCTGCGATATAGTAGTTACGACTTGCGTTGATGGAACTACCAATATCGGTAGAAGTGCTGATAAAATCATCTTTATTAGCGATTGAGATGGAAGGATTTGGAACATTTGTTTGGAAGTAACCTAACAAAGTGTAACTATCATCGACGAATTGGATATTTGGAAGATGATAGGATTTCATACCGCTCAAACGGACACCATCATAATTTGCTTCAGCATTGTACATGATGTAGCCATTTTCAATGCTGTAACCAGGATTGAAGGTGACTTTGTTGGTGTACTGACCATCATCAGCAACGATATCTGAGGAGATGTACTTCTTAGTACCATACTTAAAGTCATCCTCAGTGACATTCTCATCTAAGAATGGGATATATAAATCGATACCGAATCTAGCGTAGTAATTTGTAAAACCACGACCATCATCCAAATCTGAATTTATTCCTGTTGACAATTCATCACTGGTGAATTCATCATTATCCATCGTGAAATAACCGCTGAATTGGAAACCATCAGCTGTTGCTGTTGGAATATCAACGCTATTTTCAAGACCGACTGTGAAGGTATAGGTTCTTGAAGCGGTTTGATTATTATCGGAGAACTTACCACCACGAGGATTGATGATAACATCGTAATCGAAACGTGGATAAATGATATTCTTTGATGAATTACTGTTTATCTTATGTTCAGTGACTTGTTTGGTGAAACTTGTATCGGAGTAGAAACCTTCGAAACGATAAACTTCCTCACCTGTGTCGTTGACAACTTTGACAACGATATCATCGAGCATATCTTGGGTGAAAACTTCACCTGCATTTGCTTGAATGGAGTTTCCTTGAATCGGGTGTTCACTGGCGTATGGGCTATCTTGAGTCCATTCAACAGTGTAGTTATAACCAAATTGTGTCAAAATTTGACTATCGACAAATTGGATATTCAAACCTAAAACTCTGACTTCCCAGTTACCATAGAAGCAAAGTAAACCGTTGGAGTTATTTTTAACAACAGCAGGGGAAGAAACACCAACTGAAGATTCGTAACTTGCTGGAACCATAGCTGTTCCATCATCAAATGATGATCTCCAGTCAATCTGATCTTTGCTATCTTTCAAAAGATCATAGACCTTACCATCATAAATGTTTTCTTTTGTAAAAATTGTCGGATCAACTTCCAAGAAGAAAGTGTTATCACCATCGTACTTGTAATCATAAGTACGGGTGAAATAAACTTCATTGGTATCTGGATCAGTTTGTTTTTGATACTCTGCTTTACTGATGGTGAACTCAGTACCTGCAAGTTCATCACTTCTACCGACGTAATATCTAACTTCCCATTCAAAGTTAGCACTGTAACTTTGATTACCTAAATTTGGATTGATAACATCGGTTGTTTGATAAATATTGTTCTGATCATTTGTCCAAGAGGTGAAGCGGTAGTTGTGGTCTTGTCCAACTAAATAAGTACGGTTGGTGATACCAGCAACACTACTTGGCATGTATGAAGAATGACGAGCGTAAACCATGGTGTAAACATTATTCTCATTGTTAACCAAAGCACCATAGTTGAAGTTATTATCTTTATATGATGTGTTCAAAGCATTCTCTGGATCAGTTTCGATGGATGTTAAATTGTTAGAAAGAGAATCAATAACCTTATATTCTATATTATATGTCCAAATGGCATAGACGATGATATTACCTCTGACAACTTCACCGTTCATAGAAACACTTGACCATTGCTTACCATCATACTCAGCACCAGGAGCTAAGATATGGGTGTTCAATGAACCAGCAGTTGGACTGTAAAGTAAATTGCTGTTGGCTAAAACTTGAATGGAAGTTGCTGACCATCCTAAGAATGTGAACTTACCATCGTTGTTGCTTGATAAAGTTGGAGTAGCAATTGTAATTGTGGTTGTTGTATCACCACCTATGTACTTATTACCACCATCGCTAGCTTCATATCTCAAAACACCAGTATCGGTGAAAACATTGCCGTTTGTAACAGCAGCAAGGTAGGTTTTATCCAAACCATCGATAGTATCTGATGTGTCGGTGACATAATTGACATTATATGTCCATTTAGCATACAAAGTTAAACCATTTGTCTCATCAATCTCACTGTGAAGGATTGATGTAGCAACTTTATCGGTTAGTTCTGGATCACGATACCAACCTTCAAATGTGTAACCATAAGAAGATGTCAATTGATATGTGGAAGCCAAAATGTTGACATAACCATTCTCGTAAACACTTATAGCAAGTTTACCGTTATTCTCGGTGAAAGATTGTTGTGAAACACCTGTTTCAGTTGGTTTACCAGCTTCAAGATACAAAGTTCTCTTTGTTGTAGTTGAAGCGAATGTTGGGACAAATTCAAATTGAGTGATAGAAGTATCTATCTTTGTTGTTGTGATAGCTGATTCAACGTTTGTGCCTGGAATACCAATTGAATAAAGTTGACTTGTACCAGCAGCACGCAAACTCCAAGATGAGATAACGTTGCCGTCGAATTCAATATATTGTCCATCACTACCAATACCAAACAAGGTATCGGTTTTAGTTCTGCTATCACCAGTTAAACCGACAATCTCATAAGTGATTGTAGGTCTGACACTATCATAGATAGGATCTTCTGCGTAACTATATGTTCTTCTTATATGGAACTTAGCATCAATTTCGACAGGTGTTTGGTCGAATGTGCTTGTGTTGTCCAAATTAAAGTTGTTTCTGACATATGTGTAATAATTTGAAGCTGTATCAAGTTGCAATGCAATTGAGGAGTTATTAACAAAGTAACCTGATTTAGCATCATCAACGTCAGCGGAACTTCTGAAAACATAATTTTCTTCGTCAGCAAAAGTTGGCAAATAAACCGGCAAGTTTTCAATAGCTTTAATGCTCCAACCTGTCAATGAATTACCGTTTGTTTGAATTGGATAGAATGTATTTTCATTAAATTGTTGAATGTACTCTGACAAATTATCAAATTGATTGATGTCGAGTTGTTCACCGGTGGATGATTGTAAATCCAAAGTGATATCGTACTCATATCGTGGAATCAAAATGTATGGTTCACCGACAACATCAAAAACATAGTCTTTGGTGTTTTCCAAATCGATGAGCAAATTATTTCCTTCATTATCTAAGGTACTTAAATAGAATCCGGTGATTGTTGCACCCTTTTTGGAAGTAGCTTTCAAACCATAACCATCGTTTAAGATATTGCCTTCTGCATCTTCAACACCGCTACCACGGATCAACTCTTCGTAAGTGGTACCACTGTCAACCTTCAAAAGCATAGCAGTGCCTTCAGCTGGATTGGAGTGAACGTTATTTTTACCACGTTGAGTTGTTACAGATAATTCAGTTTGATAACGCAAATCGGCATCGTTAATCTGGATTGTAACGTTGTTCTTTGTATCAAAATCAACTGTACCATCTTGAGCACGTGCAGGAATGTAATCTTTGATGTGGGTCAATCTTTCAACGGTAACGCCGCCTAATATAGCGCAGTTTCCGATAACAAAAATTTTACCGATCAATGAAGCAGATTTATTTTTTTTCTTTGCCATAGTGTTCTCCTCTCTTTGAACATTAATTTTGTAAGTCCGTGTTTTCCAATTTGAGAGAAGATTATTCAATACTTTTTCATTGCATACTCTTTTCCCAAAAACACCTTAATGGAAAGTAAACAAACACGGTTCAAACAAAATTGCATTACAACAAAAAAGTATAAAATCCCCATTTAGGGATTTAATAATATTATGCACAATGTTAAAACAAAGTCAAAGTTTATTTAATATATATTTATGTTTATTTTAATAAACTAGTTTCGAATGAAGATAATCAACACAATTTTACAAATCCCGTCTTTGGGAATTAACACTAGAAAATTTAGACTCTTCAAATAGATTCTAGAAGTTATTTATACTTTATAAATAAAGTATAAATAAAAATCTTGAATCTTTTTTATTTTTAATATATAATATAAAGTGTTAAAGTGTTTTGACATTATA